>JACZSS010000356.1 GCA_022574115.1 Candidatus Heimdallarchaeota archaeon
GATAAATAGTTACTTGACTGTTATCCAGAGTAGTGTTGAAAAGGCCGCAGTCTCTAATATACCAAATATGAACATCGGAATTCCGAGTATATCGTCATGAGCCATCATGGTATAAACAAAATAAGCAGTAGACAATTCTCGAATTGTTAAAATTACTGCAAATATACTCAATCCTAAGTTAAAACTTGCCCTTAATTTCAAATAATTTTGTAAGTAAATAATCAGTAGAGTTGCCAGAATAACCACATTTAATATCGTTATGCCTAAGGTTAAAGCCATCATTGCCATTTTATTTTTGCTCCTTCTTTTCAATATGTGACCATATATCCAAAAATACCTCAAAATCTTTGATGACAACCTCTTCTAGAAAGTTTAATTTTCCATACCCATTACCCTCGACTGAAATCATATAATTTTTTTCGAGTACTTTAAGATGGTGTGTCACCGTTTTATAATCTAAATGAAGAAGTTCAGCAATCTGATTGGCATTGTAAGGACGGTCTTTCAAGAGATTGATTATGCGAGCACGATTTAATCCTCCTCGAGACCCTGCTATAACATACCATAGTAGCCTCTTCATTCCTGTATTTTGTATCTGTAGTCGTTCTTTAATTGTTTGTAGTTTGGGGCGCTGAAAACTTCTGCTCGTCATAAAATTTTCAGCAGCCATAGATTTCACCCCTAGTTATTTTTTCTCTTTACCACTAATATTGTGAAAAATGAGAGCGATATTAACGCAAGCCCAAATCCGGGAGAATCATCATCTGTTGATTGAGAAGTTGTTGCCGCAGGTGTAGTACTTGTTGTTGAAGTTGTTTCTGAGGTTACCTCTGCAATACTTACGGTTCCTGCTGCAAGTGTACTGCTCATATCATGCAAAGCATACAGCGTATGATCAATTGCATCTACTGGAATTGCCCCCATGAGTGGTTTGAATTGAAACGGACTTGCGGCATTATCGATCCTAGGTTCGATAGAGATGACTGCAGTCATACCAGAGAGATCTGTAGGAAATGTAAGACCTGTTGGTGCATTATCAAGAAAGTCTTCTCCAGGGAAGGGAGGACCAGCTTGGGTTCCGCTATAAGGAGCAGACGCATCAACACCTGCAACTGTGTCAAATGTACCTGTGGTTACTGGTGTACCATTCATGACTACCCATCCTTCATAAGTCCAATCAGTACCAGTTAAGTCGGGAAGGGTAAGTCCAGCAACTGGATCTGTACCGGTTGGATCCAGAAACCATATACCTGAATTTTCATTGGTAACTGGATCATTCGTAGGGGTAGCAAGAATATATGATCCCGCTACTGTTCCAAGATCGACACCGAGATTTGGTGTTAATGTAGAAGATGTTTTAGCTACATTAAGATCACCCGCGAGCGGTTTAATCGCTGCAGGAACTGTGTCCGTATCACCCATAGGTTCCAGAGACAAGACAAATTTAGTTGCTAATTCTAAATCGATAGCTGATACCGAAAAGGTTGTAATAGCAGTACCTGACAGATCTACAATTCCACCATTTGCATCCAGACTAAATTTTCCAGTACTTACTGGACTTCCGTCTACTATTAGCCATCCCTCATAGTGATCATCACCAGGATCTCCTAAGTTTGTGAAGGAAAGAGTCAACTCAAGGTCAGTCGCTTCCCCGGAAACTGAATTTAAACTCAAAACAAGCTGCAGGACAATTAGCAAAGTAGCTGTTTTGATTAATCTATTCTTTATGTTCATTTTAATCAAGGATCGATTTGATCCTAAACCCCAAAATGTCTTCTATTAAAAGTATTTTTTTCCAAATCGAACCCGATCACTTCTAAATTTATACAAGTTTCACCCAAATTCGTCCCAAATTGATGCGAAGTTTCAGTTTTTGTATTCAATTTCGACGATTTTGTTCTTGGTTTGATAGTTATGGGGTTGACAAGGTGGCCCAGCTAAACAAAACGTTAAACGGTTCACACCAAATAACTACCGAGTTGAATCTCGTAGTATCAACAGAACTAGGAATGTCCATGGTGAAATTTCCAATATTTGCCTTTAGATCTCCCAAATTTTTGAAAGTGTTTCCATAGTCATCCGAAGTTCCACTAAAGGTAAACTTAGCAGAGAGGTAAACCTTCAAATCAGGTCCATTTGTGATATCAACATTGATGAATACAAGGGTGGTTTCACCAGTGGACGAACTGATTATTCTGACAGTCCCACTCCCTCTATGACCACTGTCCGCATCCTCAAATTCACCCTCAGCTAATAAAGTAAGAACAATTTCCCCCACAGCGGTTTCTGTAGTAGTTTGAGCGGAAGTGTCGGTAATTGTTGTCGTGGAGATTACTACATCATCATATAGACTTAAATCTTCATCTGCTGTTTCATCAATGAATAAAGGTGATCCTAGCCACCAAGCGGCCCAACCGCCCCCGATGACTAATACTAGTATTCCCGCGCCAAGTACATATCTATTAACGTTTTCTAACATAAGTATAATGACCATGTAAACAATGGATAAACTACTATAATTATTTTTTCCCAAATTTGTCCAAAATGATTTCCAACTTTAAAAGATTCGTTGAAAATCGATCGATCGATACAATTGCATTAAACAATACAGGTACAGACGCTGTGATGGAAAGAACTGAATTGATTGGTGATGAAGGTTCTGCCGTTACAAAATGGCTCGCAGGTAATGCGGTATTCCAAAGAAACTGGCCATTTAGCTATCTACTCTCATTAGAGGATAAATTTTTAAATGGAACCGATGTAACTTCTGACTGGTCAGGAGCTGAAAGATTTGGTGTTACAACTCTTCCGTATAATCAAACAATTTGTGGCGTTTCAAACACGCTTGGATGTGGAACTCAGGCACTTGGAGGAGCAATTTTGGGCATCCCAACAGCTAGCACCCAAGTAGCTCTAGCAAAAGCATTTTTACTTGAAATTGGTAGTGCTCCGGCTCAGCTTCAAATGCTTACTGCAGTAGGTAATCTCCCAGCATTAAAATCGGTTTATACTGATGGTAGCATCCCTGTTGCGTTTGAATATGCAGAAGATTTGTTCGCTAATGTATTTAGTGAAGTCATTCCTCGTCCGGTTCATCCAGATTACGCGGCAATGTCTTCTGCAATACAACCGATATTCCATGATGCAATCGCTGGTGCGCTTTCTGTAGATGAGGCAATTGTACAGATGAATCTAGAGGTAGATTTGATCCTGGAAGTTGCTTCAGCGAGTGTGTCTATCATTACTACCACAATTGTTTCTGGTGGGGAGACTATTGTAACTTCAGTTGAAGTGACAATTACTGAAACAGAGGCCAATTCAATTTCATTAATAATTATGTCATTAAGCTTAGTTATGGTTACAGTGCTTCTTAGAATGCCAAGGCGAAGAAAATACGCAAAACACGTTCAATGAGTTAATACAAAATTGGCAATAGGTTCTCCTATTGCCTTACCAATGTTGCTAAATAATTAAAATAACTCGACTACAGGCCTTAAATATTCTCTATTTCTGAAGTCATCAAAATTACTATTTTAAATTCAGTTTATTGTAATCAAGATAGCTGATTCCGAGAAACGGTGAATTTTCTCAATGCCAAACACCAGATTGCCCCCACGAATTTCAAGACTAACAAATTTATCTAAAAATTTGAGGTGGTCTTGGTATCCACCTGCAAGAGAATTGTTTGGATTTTTGGATCGTGAGTTATGGAATTCAACTCATCATAACCCTATGCAAATCTTGAGGGAAATTAATCCGATAAGACTAGATAAGGCTTCAACAGATCTTCAATTTTTAGATTTATATGATCGAGTCGCTGAAGAAATGGATTACTACAAAAGCACCAATGCGGATTGGTTCACTAGTTGGATGAAATCTCCTTTTAGAGATCCCGTGGCTTTTTTTTTGTTTGAATTCGGTATTCATGGGATTGGGGATAATTTCATCTGCTAATATGCAAGTAATTCCGTTACAAGATATATTTGAAAGCGACTCTAATTCTAGAATGAATCCTGGTAGTCCATTTAGAAATTGGGAATGGAGATTTGAAATGAATTTATTTTCAATGAAAATGAGAGAAAAACTAGGCAAGCTGTCAAAATTGTACAATAGAAATAAATTGATTAGTTCAGTCTAATTTTCAATTAATAAAACTTAG
>JACZSS010000357.1 GCA_022574115.1 Candidatus Heimdallarchaeota archaeon
CAGTTGTTCTCAATTCAACACCAGGGTTTAGCGATAAAGAATTTGTATCAGCCATAAAGATTTCCTCGGTTATCGATCTTCAAGATGTAATCGATCACACCCAAATCACAGGTTCGTTTACCTGGAATGATCGATCAGGTGTTTTCAGATATATCGGTTTTTCTCGAGAGGTTATGGATGGTAATCAGCTTTTGATTCTTGGATTCGTATGCCGGATGGAATACGATCCATTAGTTCTTCAGCATGATTCGCTAGTTAACGGATATCTCCATAACATAATGAATGAATTGGTTACTAAAATAGAGATTGAAAATATTGACCTAACTAGCCACGATCTTCTAACAACTCGGACATCGGGAAAAAATACCGAATTTTCAGAAATTTTATTTACCTTTCGTAAATACATTTTTGATTTGCTTATCTCCTCCCCATAATAAAGAGCATTCTTGTCATGGATAATCGAACATCCTGGTCGATCAAAGTTGTAATACTAGGTGAGCCAAGTGTTGGAAAGACAAGTCTCAGACGGGGATATCTCGGAGAAAATTTTCAGGAAAATTATATCTCGACCATTGGTGCTGATTTTAGCTATAAGCAGGTTGAGATAGAGGAAGGAATAGTCAATACTGCTCTCTGGGATCTTGCGGGTCAAATTCTTTTCAAAAACGTGAATCCTCAGTACTTTAGAGGTGCTGCTGGCGCCTTAATTGTGTACGATGTTTCGAAACCTGAAAGTTTTAGCAAACTACTCGATTGGATCGAAAAATTTCTCCAACAGTCAGGAAACCCGAACGGTCCTCTACTAATCATAGGAAACAAGACTGACTTACTTTCCCCTGATGATGACAAGCGATCAGCTCAAAATCAGGAACAATTTGTTCAACACCTTCATGAAAAATACCCCCAGGTCAAATCAATTCTTTCGTTTAGGACCTCAGCAAAGGATTCTATCAACGTCAAAGAAACGTTCACAAACCTTATTCGTGAGGTAATTAGGATACAGCTGAATTTTGAAGGCATCCGAACTCAAATAATTGAGGAAAATGAAATTGACAAGTATTTCCCTGTCGGCTATCTTATTGCATTTCATGAAACTCATGGACCCAAAATCATCACTAAAGTCGCAAAAGAGGATATTAAGCAATACAGTAATCAAGAACTGAGTTCATCCATTAAAATATCTTCAATTCTAGACTTTGATGAAATCAGTAAGAATTTGCAAGTTATTGGTAGCTTTCCATGGGTGGACCCCAGTGGAAACCTGATTTACATCTCATTTTCGGTCGATAACCCAAAAGCAAGAGGCAACAAAGCGTTGTATATCATGGGATTCGTAGTCGATAGATCATTAGGAGAAGTGGTTTCTAATTTTCGGCACATTATTGACGGATATTTACATAATTCAATGAATCGATTTACTAAACATTTAAACGAAATTGATGAAGATTTTGTGACCTCAACGAGCTTACTATACGGTCCAAACAACCGAGATGAGATTATCTCAAAGATCCTGAATGACTTGCGTTCTTCAGTATTTGATTTAATTTATAGAAAATTATAATTAAGCTGGCACGTACTTGTAGACATACCTCTTTTCATCAAGTTTCTGCACTTTAAGTTGGATTGACATTCCTATTTTTGGTTTGGTGGTAATGCCAACAAGATGTGCCATCACGGAAATGTTATCTGATAGCTCCCCGATGGCCACCACGTATGGTGCCTTATTAGCCATGCTATCAGGAGCAAAATGAATTATTGTGAAAGCTTTTAATGTAGCTGCACCTGAAATTTCTAAATCTTGCATATCTGAGTGCAAGTTTTCACACGATGAACGTGGTGGAAAGTATTTTTTTTGACAAGCGCCACACTCCGAGCCAACAAGTTTGTTGTTTGCTAGATTTTCCGAGAACACTTCAACGACCCTAGGATAATCTTCCATGCTCACATGTCCAAACTTCACCTAATCACCCCTTTTGTAAAGTACGACATTAACGAATTGACCAGTCTGACCAACGTTATGCGATAGCCCAATTTTGGCCCCATCGACTTGAACTGCTTTCCCTTCATTACGGAGTTGTTTGAATATTTCGACTGCCTGACTAATACCAGTTGCTCCAAGTGGGTGACCTTTAGACTTCAGACCTCCATCAATATTGGTTGGAATCTTTCCTCCGATATACGTTTGTTGATCTAAAATGGCCTGACCTGCTTCTCCTGGTGGATAGAAACCCAGATCTTCCATCGCCATAATTTCAGCGATAGTAAAACAATCATGGACTTCAGCTATATCCACATCCTGAGATGAAATACCAGCCATATGGTAAGCAACTTTAGCGGCTCTTTTGGTACCTACCAGAGAGGTCAAAGACCGTCGACTTGAGATCTGCATTGTATCAGACCCGGACCCAATTCCGATTATATCGATTGGAATATCAGTTATTTTTCGAGCTAGATCCTTCTTAGTAAGTAATACTGCTGCTGCACCATCAGAGATTAACGAACAGTCGTATAAATTAAGAGGAGATGCAATCTGGACTGCATTCATTGCCTCTTCCAATCCAATTTCTTTCTGAATGTGGGCGTTGGGGTTCTTGGCTCCATAAAAATGATTTTTTACACCCACAGAAGACAACATTTCCCTAGTTGTGCCATATTTGTCCATATGAGCGGATGCCATTAATGCATAGTAACCAGGAAAAGAGCAACCAAATGGAAACTCCCATCTCAAATCTCCAGCACGCGCCATCAATTCTGTAGCGTACGAGGAGCTGATTGACGTCATTTTTTCTACTCCGAGAACCAAGACAGTATCATGCATTCCCCCTTTAATCATACTGTACGCCGTTTTGATCGCAGCAGTTCCAGTAGCACACGCAGATTCAACTCGTATATTTGGTTTCTCTGCAAGTCCAATTTCGTCAACAATCAGAGCTGCTGGCGCACCCTGACCAGAAAATGAATCTGCCGCTAAACCTACGACGGTGGCATCTATGTCAGTATGATTCATATTGAGATCTTGAAACAGATCGGATACGGCTTCATACCCTAATTCTCTTATTCCTTCGGTCTTTCTTTTTCCAAATTTTGCATGGCCAACTGCGGCCACTGATACTACTGTTGAAATTTGTTCTTCCCGCAATACATGGATATTAATCCAATTTAAAGTCTGATTATCAAAAATAGAATTTAAACAATGATTTAAGAACCCATTGGAGCTCAGTTACCTGGAAAATTCGGCTTTCTCTTCTCTAAGAAGGCTTGTACACCCTCCGCAAAGTCCTTTGAATCTTTTAGTTTTGCAGTAAGGGTTAGATCATAAGCTAGACCATCTAATATTGATGATGTTCTTGTATTATTAAGGGCCATCTTTGAATATTTTATTGACAGCGGTGAATTGTCAGCTATTTTAGTTGCAAGAAAGGCAGATTCAGAGTCTAATTCATCTGCTGGGACTACTTTGTTTATTAATCCTAAGGCAGCTGCCTCTGCAGCCGAATAACGGTTTGCGGTCAGGATCATCTCTTTTGCGCGGGACATCCCAATTAGGTAGGGTAAACGTTGAAGTCCACCCCATGACGGAATTAGTCCGATCGCTGCCTCGACCAAGCCCAATTTTGCATCTTCTGAAGCCACCCGTAAATCACAGGCAAGAGCAATCTCGACACCGCCTCCAAAACAATATCCGTTGATGGATGCAATCACTGCCTTTGGAAACGCTTCAATACGATTGAAAGTCGTTTGACCCATCATGGTAAACTTTGCCTGATCGTCTTCGCTCAGGGAGGTCAATTCCTTTATATCAACACCTGCGGAAAACGCTTTTCCCCTACCGGTAATGACGACAGCGCGTATGTCGTTATCTTTTTCTATTTCGTCTAAATAATCATTAATCAACTCAAAAACTTCCATAGAAAGCGGATTCATTTTCTCAGGGCGATTAAATGTGATTTTTCCGATGTTTTCGGATTCACTTAGGAATGTTCCTTCCTTCTTGAATTCAACAATGGCCACAAAAAAAAATTCCTCGCTCGCTTAAAGAAATATCTGAATCTAACAGAACAATTCTGATCAAATTATTCGTAAACGAGGCTTTATTCGACCCGATCATAGCTGCTGAGTGGAATTCTGCGGGTCTGGTA
>JACZSS010000358.1 GCA_022574115.1 Candidatus Heimdallarchaeota archaeon
ACAAGATTTACTAACAGAGAAAACTCCCTCGAAAAGTCGTTTTATGGACTTTTTCAGTAGATTACGAGTTCCATTTGCTCCAAAAATCGTGATTCAGGAGAAGTTGATTGATGATGAAGAAGAAAAGGATTATGCATTAATCAGATATTATCAGCTAATACAAATTATCGTAGGTTTAGTTTTGCTTCTTGTTTCGATTTATCTAATTTTTGCAGAGAATATCATATTTATTCTGTTGACGATGTTCTCCATTTTTCTAATTTTCACCGGATACGAAATTGAAGAAATTTATGTTACCACATATCGATTGTTAATTCGTCGGATTGGATTATTTGAACGAATTATTCGTATACCGTCAGACGAAGAACATATGATCCGGCACATAGTTTCGTTTCAATATGGGAGAGCTCCAGTGCAGCTATTTCTCGTCATCCTAGGCTCTTTAGGAATTATGGTTAATAGCTTTAGCTCTTTCGGAATTTTTGCCCGCTGGATGTTACTAATAACTTCAATTGGATTATTCGTTTTTGGAATGAGACTTGGTCGACGCATCCTGACCCTGAACCTTGCAGGAGGTCACCTTGTTATCCTTGGTGCTCGAAAGGGTGTCCCGGTGAGGTTAATCGAAACATTAATGTTGATGCTTTTTGAAGATCCTGAAAGATTTTCTTCTGATCGCGGTGCAATTGAATTTGACGAAAAACCAGCAAAACCCGAATCGGAGTGAAAAAATTATTTTTGTGATGAATTTTTGACTTCAAATCTATTTACCCGACACAAGCTTAATCAATAAAATTCTTGGTTTTCAACTCCCCTCAATAGGTGAAAATACATGGATCCAAGTATATACAAAATAGTTGAATTAGTAGGAACCAGCCCAAATGGTTGGGAAGAAGCAGTAGAAAGCGTAGTAACAAGAGCGTCAAAAACGCTCAGAAACATCCGTATCGTCGAAGTTCTGAAGCTAGATGCTAAGGTAGATGACGGGAAGGTAATCCTTTACAGAGCCAAGGTCAATCTATCATTCAAGTTTGAGTGATTTCGTTCTTCTGATCAAATTCCAGATTAGCATTCGCACCATCAGGTGATCTTAGGTATTGGATTAGAACCGTACTAATGCCTATAATTCCAATCCCAATCCATTCTCGCACAGTCGGCAATTAGTCCAAGAAAAATATCGCAAGAATAGTAATTTGAATTAACATAGTGTTATTGATGACACCGGCTTCAAATGCTTTAATTTTTCGTAGGATATAATTCCACAAAGTAAATGCAAGAGCCGTGTTAAACACTGCGAGATACACAATCACCATCATCTCATCACTTCCAAGTTCCGGAATCCCATCAACTACAAACGCAATGCCCGTTAATACAACCCCGCCAAAACCCATGCTAATTGCGGTCACAAAAAGGGGAGTGAGTGAACCTTGGTAATTAATACTCCTTCCAATTACTGTTGACAGTGAATTGGCGAAGACCGCTAAAAAGAGAAAAACTAACCCAATCATTTTCATACCAGACAGATCAAGTGGAAGAAAGTAGATACCTACACCGAGGAGTGATATTATGATTAGTAAATTTTGAATATTATTTGGGATTTCCTTCAGCAGAAAATAAGACAATATTACTATAACGATGGTAGAGAAGTTCAAACTGAAGCTAACTGTTATTGCAGGGAGATAATCCAGAGATAAGAATCCGGCTCCCTGAGTGATAGTAATAAAGATCAACCCGTATCCAAATAATTTGAGAGTCGTTTTGGCATCCAGATTACTGAATTGTTTTCTCTCGTCCTTTCTTATCAGAATGAATGACCATAAGATTATTGAGGCAATTAGATACCGATATGCGGCAAAGGTTAGAGCAGGGATTGATGCTAACCATTGTTTGATAATCACAAAGGATGATGACCAAAGAAAAGTAACGAACAAAGCCACTAAAACATTGAATAAATGTGAATTCGAAAAAGAAAATTTCATTTCTTATGATTAAATTCTAGTTGTAACTTCTTTAAAAGTTCTTTTTGTGTTTTTGTGATTTTCTTTGGTATGCGTAGCGACAATACGAAATACGAATCGCCACTGACCTCATTCCCTCTTATTTTTCGTGTAAAACCCGTTCGATTTCTTTTGACAACATCGCTAATATTTGATCTACCTGGAATTTTCAGTGCAATGGTGTTATCTTCGCCTTTACTGCCAATCACTGGAACTTGGATCGTTCCGCCCAATATCAGAGTCGGATAGTCTACTGGAAGTCTCATATAAACATCGAGTCCATTTCGTTCAAAGGTATCATGCTCTTTGAGGTTGATTCTAAAAATTAAATCTCCAGGCATGCCCCCTGTATTTGAGGGTTTGCCCTTACCTTGGACTCTAACAGCTTCGCCACTATCAATTCCCTTAGGGATAGTAACCTTAATTTCCTCTCTTTGACCGGAATGTCCTGCACCTCTGCAAGTTTTGCATCTGACTTCAGGCACTTGACCTCGTCCCTCACATTTTCTGCAAGGCTCGCGAGATATTTGGATAAACATGCCAGATCTGTGTTGAACTTCCTGGATCCCAGATCCACGACAAGTGGTACAAGTTTTCATACCTTTGTCTGGTTCTCCACCAGTTCCCATGCAATTTGGACATGGTTTATAGAACGGCATTTTCACCTTTTTCGAAACTCCACTATAAGATTCTTCGAAACTCAAGCTCAAATCCAAGACCACGTTTTCACCTCTTTGCGGTCCCTGCTGTTGTCTTCTAGTTCTTTGAGTACTCCCAAATCCACCCCCAAAGATAGAGCCGATGTCAAAGTTATCAAAAATTGAACTGAAAAAATCAGACGGGTTTGCACCTCTTGCCGCGGCTCCAATTCCTTCGTTTCCTGCTTGACCAAATCGATCGCAACGTTGTCTCTGTTGAAAATCAGACAAAATAGAGTAAGCTTCATTCAACTCCTTGAATTTCTCTTCTCCTTGTGTCTTGTCACCCTTATACCTATCTGGATGATATTGCATTGCCTTTTTACGATAAGCTCTCTTAAGTTCCTTCTCGGACACATTGTTTTGCACCCCGAGAACATCATAAAAATCTCTTTTTCTAGCCACAATAATCACCTTACTGGTTTATTTAATCATCAGTATCTGATACTTCATAGTCAACATCTATAAAGTCATCATCCGATGGATCTTTATCGGATTTGTCTCCACCTGGAAATCCTTCAGTATTGCCTGGAAAACCTTGTGCTGCAGGTCCACCAGCACCTTCCGGACCCCCAGCCTCTCCACCTTGTTGTGTATAAAGTCTCTCTGAATATGTATGGAACTCTTTTTCAAGCGTTTCTTTAGCAGATCTAATTTTATCCATATCATCAGTTTTGATAGCCTCCTCAAGATCTTTAATGTTGGATTCAAGCCCCGACTTTTCATCATCAGTCATCTTGTCACCCAAATCAGTTATTGTTTTACGAGCCTGATATACCATAGCTTCTGCCTCATTCTTTGTCTGAATTTTCTCCTTCGCAGCCTTGTCCTCAGCCTCATGTTCTTTGGCTTCTCGAATTTTTTGTTCAATCTCTGCATCAGATAATGATGTTTGAGATGTGATTTTGATGGTTTGTTTCTGTCCAGTCCCTAAATCCTTAGCTGAAACATCAACTATACCATCTGAATCAATATCAAAGGTAACCTCAATTTGTGGGGTTCCACGAGAAGCTGGTGCAATTCCTACTAGGCTAAACTTTCCAAGGGTTATATTGTCAGTTGCCATTGAACGTTCTCCCTGCAGAACATGTATTTCAACAGATGGTTGATTATCTGCTGCCGTGGAGAAAACTTGTGATTTACGAGCTGGAATGGTAGTATTGCGTTCGATTAAATTAGTTAAAACACCACCGAGCGTCTCAATACCCAACGAAAGTGGTGTAACATCAAGAAGAAGCACATCTGTCACATCTCCTGATAAAATAGCTGCCTGAATAGCTGCACCTTCTGCAACTACTAAGTCTGGATCAATACTTTTGTCTGGATCTTTGCCAGTGATTTCTTTGACTGCCTTTTGAACAGCAGGAATACGTGTGGATCCTCCAACTAGGAGAACACGATGTATTTCACTTAATTTTTTACCGGAATCCTCAATTGCCCTC
>JACZSS010000359.1 GCA_022574115.1 Candidatus Heimdallarchaeota archaeon
CATAAAATTCCAAAATTTCATTTACTGTATTTCCGTAGAAACTCGATTCAGGATCAACACGATCCTCAATTAACTCATCTAGAACTATAAATTTCCTGATGTGCAATTTGACGTGAAGGTTATTCTTAACTTGGATCATACCAAATTCAAAATTGGGATATCCTTCATCTATTTTTTATGCTTCAGAAGACTTTTGCTAGTCATAATTAGTGTCTAATGAATTGTTAAGCTAGATAATCGATCGACACATCTTGTGGAGGTTTTATGAGATTGCAATAATTGTATAAAATCAGATGCTTCTTCGATCAATAATCTCAATCGAACCAACACCTCGATTTTTGTATAAGGAATACCTTAATATTTAGTAAAGGAAAATTACGTTGAGAAAATTGAATTGGTTGACAAAAGCATCCTTTGTTATACTAATTTCACTGGGATTAAGTATTAGCCCCTTATTGGGTGGTTACTCATCAGGAGCCCTTTCATCGATATTACCCACCAGTACGGAGGTGCAAGATTTCAGCGCGGAAGAGATCGACCAAGATAATAATGGATTATTTGATTACTTGGAGTTAAGATTTGAGATCCAGTCATCAGATTCAGGGAATCTGTCCATTGAGTATCAGTTTTACAACGAAGACCTAGATTTGTTCCATGCTCATAACTTGGCAGAGAGTGAGTTAATTCCAGTCATCCCGGGTTTGAATTCGATTAACACTAGCATATCAAATTCAATTATGTTTGGTTTATCTTATAATGGAAATTTGACAATAAAACTTAATGGTTATCTTCGTAATCCTGGGGGTGTTAATGAAAATCTCAATTCAGTATCACTTTCTCTTGTATTTGATTCCAATAACTACGAATTACCTCCTGTGTATGTTTCAGGTACACCAGAGGTTACACTAGTAAATCTAGATCAGAATAATACTTTAGCAGATATAATTGAACTTGAAATCCCGATTATTGCAGTGGTGAACGCATCGATTGATGTACGGGTTCAAATCTATAAAAGAACTGGGGATACGAGGCAACAACTTATCACTCGAAATGAAAGGATTAGTGTAACCTCACAGACTAGCCAGATCAGTGTTCCATTTTTAGCATACCATTTCCTCAATCATGACTTCTTTGATTTTGGAGCTAGTTTAATAATTCAACTCATTGATGGTACCAAATATCATCTAAAGGATCGATCGATCCAAAATCTTAACAATGTTTCCCTTTCTGACGTTTTACTTGAATCATTTGGATTATCTATCCTGCCCAATAGTGGAATGGTTACGGAATTGGATACCGATAACAATGGAAAAATCGACTTGCTAGGAATAAACTACACCATAAACACTACTAAAGCAATAAATATCAATCATAATTTTGTAATTGTGGATTCGGGAGCCCGTCAAATCTATTTTGGACATTCAGTCGAAACGGTTCATATTCGGGAGACAGGAATTCTTGAAATTACAGCGTACATGAGTGTTGATGGAGTTGGTTCACTCGACCCTGATGATACCGTTGAGATCATAATCGATTGGTTTGGGAGTTATCCTAATTATTCGCAGTTAGGATACTCATTTTCGACGTCTCTGTTCTTCTCTCGTAGCACAGCTGAGTACGATTCGGCAGGAACCTCAATTATTAATGACAGCATTAGTCTATCTTATATTGAACCTGAGGATAACTTATCCGACATGTATGTTGGGCTAGCTATTGATTTCGATGTTCATAGTGAATATATACGACCTGAATTGTATGTATCGATCGAATTATTCGGCCAGAGACCAAGCGGAGAATTTTTTGGATTTGCTTCTACAGTATTAATATACGGGACGCAGTATCTCAGTTCGAATATATATCATGAAAGAATTGAGTTTGATGAATATCTCCTTAGCGATAGATCTATCAGGGATTCTCAACTCAATTATAAAGGTTTAATGCAAATAAATATTTCAAGCCAAGTTTGGCTTCGTTGGACCGATGATATAAGTGAATTCTATATTCTAGAAAAACTATCAATTCTAATTGAATTTTCACTTAGCAGAGACCCGGAAGTCTTGGCTACCACCCGTATACCTATTTTTACCAGCAGTCCTATTTTCAGTAGCAGTGCTGGGGACACTAAGACGACTTCCACCAGTAATTCATATTCTCAATATCAAAACTCCAAGAATGGGAATTTGGACTTTAGATTAATTTGGATCGGGGTGGGTTTGTGTACTCTGTACCTTCAAAAAAGGAACATGAAAAATAGATATAAATAGCGATTTATGAATAAAATAAGAGACATAAAGTAGCAAAAGGTCTTGTTAATCGATGATCCAGATCGATTGTCACTGATCCAAAATGATCGATTGAATTTAAGATGGTCTCGATAGATCAGCTATGAATCGTCTATTGGACCCCAGTCTACTATTTTCGTTGGAGTGATAACGAGAATGTACTTGCTCCCAATACTACCTTCCTGTATTGGAAATTGCTCCTCATATTTGGGATATTTACTGTAAAGGAGGTCTCGACCAATTTCGTGGAGATTACCACTTGAAATCAACTCTGCTTTTCCACTTACTAATACTCCTCGAAAGGTTTCA
Source organism: Candidatus Heimdallarchaeota archaeon (assembly GCA_022574115.1). Lineage (GTDB taxonomy): Archaea > Asgardarchaeota > Heimdallarchaeia > Heimdallarchaeales > Kariarchaeaceae > LC-2. The sequence goes on from JACZSS010000359.1 coordinate 2,592, forward strand.
AAGGTAGGTACATCATCAATTACGAATTGGACCCTTGAGTTCGCTTTTATATTTCTAGCCTTCTTTGAATCATGTTTTATGTTTAGGTACAGTCTCTCCGTATCAGTACCAAATGCTACTGGGGTTACGTATGGAATCTGATCGCTCGACACTGTGGCAATCCGTCCTACTTGCTGCCCTAGAAGGTATTTCAACTGTTTTTGGGAAAATAATTTCTCGGTTTTAATCAATACTAATTACATAATAAATTATTCGATAGATCGATTGATCAGCACCCTGAATATTTCATTTGTTTTTTACTGACTCTACCTCCATCTATCAAATTATTACGGTTTTACTAGGATCTTTCTAGCGTGTCTGTCCCAAATTCAATCAATCATTTGATTAAATAGCAAATTTACTATTTTAACTATTATTTTGATTTGCGAAAAATTATAGCCAACTCTCCATCGATCGAATAGCCCTCAATTTTATTTGTAGTCAATTAATTGATGCTGCAGTAGTTACATCAATTTATCCGGCAGTCCCCATTTAGGTTGATCGATCTGTTGTGAACCTCTGTTTCAACAAAGTTTTCACACCTCAAATCACAAACTCAAATCAGATCATAAATCAAGTATAGTCTGCAAGATAAGAAACCCTCATCAAACATTCAAAACATAGACTTTGTGATTTGAGGTTCAGAAAGTTTGTCAAAAGCGAGGGGTAGCTCAGATCGATCGAAATAAAAATATATGAAATCAGAAATACGCGGAAGAAGAACCAACTGATTGAAATTGAACTAAGGAAGTACGAATTCAATGAAATTAGGACCAGGAGACTGGCAATAGTTCACCATCACGGGGAATCGATACAATGGATTGTCGACTATCAATGAAAATCGTAGACTATCATTACATCGAGCGTGATCCCTGTATTCTGAATGTGATGGGACCTTCGATTAAAGAATATACCTTGATCCGATATTCCGCGGGTCACACCAGATCACTTGATATTAGAAATAAACTCAGTATAACCCACTTTCTTAATCTCCGCCGAATACGTCACCTTGAATCCCCATTCGTTCTCTAAATCATTTGCTATTTCTTCAAATGGTAAAGCTGTGTATCCCCTTTGAGACATAAACCCCATTGCATCTCCATCAGAATATACTATGTCGAAGGTATAGTAAACAGCAGCAGGGCGAAAAATATGAAGAATCGTGCGACAAAAATAAAGAATGCTTTCAGCAATAAGACTGATGATACCCCAAAATACCCGATCACTTTCCGATGAACGTCGATTGGACCTGTTTTTGAGAATATTAATTTTAAATAACTTCCAAGATGATTCATGAAACGAATTAATAGAGATAGATGAAACATCGGCCAACGAAAATCTGTCCCTTTGGTAACTCACGAGTTCGTTAGATCCTTTTTCAAAAACGATTTCCGTTGCATTCACTATCTGAATCGTAAAAAATCTTACAAAATTATAGATAACAAGAAGCGCAAACACAAATGATGTAATTCCTGTCAAATAGTAAGTTAGTCCAGAAAGGACTA
>JACZSS010000360.1 GCA_022574115.1 Candidatus Heimdallarchaeota archaeon
GAGCCGATTGCACTGGTGCTGCGGTAGTTATCGGGACATTAAAAGCCATTGCTGATTTACAGCTCAAGGTCAATGTTGTCGGGTTAGCACCGTTAACCGAAAATATGCCTTCAGGTAAAGCAACAAAACCTACTGATGTATTTTTTGGGTCGAACGGAAAATCTGTTGAGGTCTCAGACACCGATTCAGAGGGTAGATTAGTTCTATCGGATGCCCTTGTTTACGCTGAGAGTATGAAACCACACACAATTATTGATATCGCAACACTTACCGGAGCTATGATGGTAGCATTGGGTAAGGCTTACATCGGGACGTACACTCGATCTGACGACTTATGGGATGAATTGAATATAGCAGGGGCACAGAGACATGAAAGATTCTGGAGAATGCCATTGGATCCAATTTATCGCAAACCCTTTGACTCAGAGATAGCAGATTTGAAAAATAGTGGATCCCGAGCTGGAGGAGCTAACGGAGCTGCTATGTCTTTGGGTGAATTTGTCTCAAAATCGTTTAAGAGATGGGCTCATCTGTATATAGCTGGAGTTATGAAAGCTGATGGAAAAGGCTATTATCCAAATGGCATGACAGCGATGCCTGTAAGGGCACTTATACAGTTTGTGCAAAATTTGACGAATTAACTTAAAGGATTTATTCTTCCGATTTGCTAAAAATTGAATATGGATTCAATACGCTCACTGAGTGTTAACTAAGATTCTGATTACAATTAGTCAATTATCTGACACAAGTTTGATTAAACCATTTTATCCAAATCATTTAAGTGAGCAACCACGACGATGCTAACGATTGGTTTCTTTCCTCAGAACATTTTTTGGGGACTGATTTTAGGGTATTAGGGATTTTTATTGGAGTGACAATCGCGATAGGAGCCGGAATTGGCCTATATTTTTTAAGAAGAGAAGGACTAAATTCTCTTGGGTTTAAATTGATTGCTCATGTAATTGCCTTGATGATCCCAATTGGATGGATTGGTCTGTCGATCGGTTCTAATCTTGCTGGAGATGGACGCGATGCGTCTTCGATTAGTATTGCAGCCTCTATTGCGTTTTCATCTCTGTTGATCGTTCTAACTTTAATTAGTCTCAACAGGCAATTAGCGAATCATGTGAAAACTCTTAACGATGCGGCATTAACCGTTGCTCAAGGGAACCTTCGTGCCCCGGAAGCTTTTTTACAAGCAAGTTCTCGTGATATATTTTCTACATTTTATCGAAGTTTTGTGAAAATGCTGGAAGAATTACAACAGTTAGTCAGAGATATACTCTCTGCCTCCATTCGAGTAGCTGGTACGGCTCAAGAAATCGCCGCTTCCTCTACAGAAGTTAGTTCGAGTAGCACATCGATCAGTGGGATTATGGAAAAAATTTCGCAAGGTGCTTCCCGACAAGTGCAACAAATAATTGATGCTACTGAAGCAGAGAAGGAATTAGAAATAACCATTATTACAAGTTTCCAAGAAATTTTTGAATCTCTAGAATTAGTTCAAGAAATCTCTGAGGAGACCAACCTCTTGGCTCTAAATGCCTCAATCGAAGCTCAACGGGCTGGAGAAGCCGGCCGAGGATTTGCAATAGTTGCTCAAAATGTGAGAAGATTATCTGACGATTCTCGAACATATGCTGACGAAATTCTAAATATCTTAAATCAGATTGAAGCCAAAATTAAACAAAATCACAAACGAATTGCCGATTCTATTTCGGAAATCCGCGTTGTTTCAGAAGATGTAGCAGCAGCTTCTGAAGAGGTATCTGCTTCAGCTGAAGAACAGGCAGCGACGTTACAAGAAATGACAGCAACGACCCAAGAACTGGCAACTCTGGCAAATCAGTTGGAAGAGACAGTAAAAAAATTCAAAATCGAGTAATAAGGTTACTGACATTTCTTGGTTCATGGGGAACCGTTCAAAGATCAGTTTATCAACCCGAAAGGGAGCAAAAATCTGAGATATAATTGTTAATTCCTCCCCCTCCTTTGGTGGCATTGACATCGGAGTTTTTTTTTTTGAGAAAAATTTCTAAGCGCGTTTTATGAATACATTACGCATTTCAAAGAATATGTAACAATGAAGACTTGGCTTTGATTTTTTTTTTCCTGCTAGATCGAATTATAAAGTTGAGACAGACTACTTTCTTTCCGAATTTAAATACTTAATCACGGATACTTACAGGGATCAAACAATCGGATATAAAAAAAAAGTCTATGGAAAATAAGACTAACTGTATTAGTTATTTCATTTATCTACTTTATGTATAGAGATCCAATTATCAATTTCATTGATTTTGGGAGAGAGTTACTGGCTCAAATATTTGAATATTTTTTGCAAATTTTCGATTTGATTTTGTTCCGACGATTTTATTATTTGCTTATCATAATCTTCCTTGCGAAACGAGATGTGGTTCTTTACCGAGGCAAAATTATTGTCAAATTCAGAGTATTGTTTCCTCGTTGGAGTATAACGGTAGCACAACGTATTGTCTCCATGCCTGATGAAGCTTCTAATTTCAATTTTCATCAATATCTGTATACAAATCCATCATCCAGTCTGGAATATCGGGTAATAAATCGTTCTAAACATCAGTTTTTAGACATTCTGCTTACAAAGCAACGTTTGATTATTCCTCATTTTCCAAAGAAATTACACCAAGAATTGAAAGGAATTACACACAGAGCCCAATGTAAAAGTTTTCCGGTAAAATGCACTACAGTTAATAATTTACAAGCTCTATCGTATGGTGTTAGTGATGAAATAGTTGATGCATCACAGATGATCACCTCCCTCTCCACACTTCAAGATGTGGTTGTAACGGTAAAAAGTAAGTTTGTACGTATTAAGAACTCCCAAGCTAGGTCAGATACTCAAAAAGAACTCGTCTACGATGAAAACTATGATAATATCACTACGCGAAATTTTATTCCGCATTACCCTAAATTTCAGGAACAATTTCTGGTTAAAATAATTGTTGAATTTTCGGATCGCCATCTGAAGCATATAATCAAGTCAATTATGGCTTCAAACGGTTGTATTTACAAAAGGATCTTTTCAAGATCAGTCAACTATGAACTCGATCGTCGAAAGGTTCCTTACGTAATCAATCCGCCGGTGATTTCCAATTTGGCAAGAATGTCTATTAATCTTAGATATTCCCCCTCATCATATAAAATACCTGAACAAGTGATTGGATCAGTCTTACTTACCGGTAATGAAATGTCTCCTTTTGGAATTAGTTCCAATGATTTTAAACGAGGAGGAATAATTTGTGGAAGAATAGGGAGCGGGAAAACAACGTTGCGATTACATATTCTTAAGCACTTACTTGAACAAGGAATACGTGTAATTGATTTTGATATCAAAGGAGATGCTCCCAAATTTGATCAAATTGGCAGTAAAGGATTGATTCTTAGACCAAAACAAAATTTTTCCCTTAATCCATTTTCATGTCCGACAGGATACACCATCAAAGAATATGGAGAGATTTTAACTGAAACTATTATGAGTATCATTCCGGATAAACAAAGCCTCACTCCACCACAAAAGCATCTGCTCAGTAAATCGATTAAACAAACCGTGGATACAAATGGTACATGTTCTACATTTTTCAGAAATATTTTAACCATTAGCAAAGCGGAAAAATCTATTATTGATAATTATCAGGATGCCACCTCCCATGCATTGATTACAAAACTCAGCTGGCTACAATCATCTCTGGGAGATATATTTTGGAACGAAAATAATACCCTTACTGAAGAAGATTTTTCCACAAAATCACTATTCTTTGATTTGTCCAAGCTGAAGGAAGGGGCTGATATTAGCCTAGTCACATTTTTCATTAATCTAATACTTACACGTGTGATAGCGACTCGTAGGAATCAGGGAGGGTATGCCGAGACCTCGGTTCCCAAATTAATCATATTTCTCGATGAAGCCCAACTTCTGATGCCGGTCAATACTACAACACAACTAACTCGATTAGAGGAAGCAGTGACCACACTTCGGTATAAAGGGATCAGCGTAATTGCTGCAGGTGTATCTGCAGACCTCATGAGTTCTACTCTGTTGGATACCGGATTCATTGCCCAATATCGTACTGAGTCATATGCCCTGAGTCGG
>JACZSS010000361.1 GCA_022574115.1 Candidatus Heimdallarchaeota archaeon
TTTCCTTCCCTGCGTTTTAATCTGGATCTGTGAATATTTTCATCCTCTAAGTGTAACTGAATTTGCAATACACAATCATTCTTCACTATTTGGCTCTTGATTAATCCTGGAACAAGATGGACACCTTCGATAACCATAAGTTCATTATCATGAATTGCTCGTTCAATTGCAGCCTCGATTCCAACAACAACAAATCTTGCCTGTTCTTCAAATCCAACGATCGATTCAGCCAATGCAGGCATGAAAGATGTATCAAGTTGTTCATAAGCAATATAGGATGAAGTATGTAATGAAGGCATCAAGTCTTTGGAAATCGTAACTCTCAATAACTCTCGAATCAGGTCTGTACCAATAATTGATTTGATTCCTAATCGTTCACCCAAAACTTGAGAAATAGTCGATTTTCCGATCCCTGTAACGCCTCCAAGTAAAATTATCAGGGGTTTAATGGAATTAAAATCTTCTGTCATTATTTTAACACGTTCAGCTAATTCTTTGTCATGTTTTCCATACCAATTTATCGTGATATCCATAATTTCTGCCGAAGTTAATCGGTCCTTTCCTGTTCCGACGACAAGTTTCGATATACTGAATGCATTAAGATATGCGGTTTCGTAAGAAATCCCAATTCCAAGTAACGCCGCAGCAAGATATCCTGCTGAGAAAGGTATATCTCCACTTTTAGTACTTACGGTCACGCTACGAGACAATTCTAAAGTTTTCTTTGATTGGTCGATTCTGTTGAGCTCCTATTGCCAAATAATTGATTGTCCTGAAATCATAAAATGTTTTCTATTAGGAATGCCAATTGAACAAGACCCTATCACCTAAACATAAATATCACGGCGTCAAGAATAATTAAGAGATATGAGTAAGCAACCAGATTTAGATAGTATTTCTGCGGTGATGATCAAAGGTAGGGATTATAGCTACGCGTTCTCTAGAGGACTTTTAGCCCATTCTCTCAAACTCAAGGGGCTACCACTCGATCAAGCCTATGACGTTGCAAAAAAAGTGCAAAATGTGCTTATACAAGAAGGAATTATCGAAATCGATGAAGAAAGTTTGCGTGAATATGTCCGAACCCAAGCATTAGATGTAGCTGGAGAAGAACTAGCCTTTCAGTACAACATCATTGAAACATGGAGAGGAAGTTCAATACCGCTTATTATCCTGCTCGCTGGCGCAAAAGGAACGGGAACGTCAATAATTGCAGAAGGGTTAGCAAAAAAACTAGCAATACCCCAGTTATTTTCCACGTCGATTGTCGCCCAAATATTACGTAAGATGATCGCTGTAGAGCTTGCGCCAGAATTACATTCCAAAAGTTACAAGGCTCACGAGAATCTTCGACCGCTCTACTCGGTGCTTTATGACAAAGTCTTGGTTGGGTATGAAGAACATTCACGATTCCCTGCAGAAGGGGTTGAGGTTATTGTGAGAAGAGCAGTAAACGAGGGACTATCGATTATTATTAGAGGTGAGCATTTAGTTCCACGATTTCTAACAGAGGAGTTGATTAACCATCCCAATGTGCTTTATATCTGTCTGGAATTAAGCGCTAAAGAAGTCCACAGCGAGCGTTATATATCTGATTATGAGGGTGAGCGGAAAGAAGAGAAAGTGAAAAACTTCAATGATATCCGAAAAATCCATGACTATTTGGTAGAAGAAGCCAAAAATCGAAAACATTTGGTGTTTGAATCTAGTAACACCTCTGCGACAGTAGACAGCATTTATGAAATTGTCTTAAACCGGTTAGCATCCATCTTTGGTGATGAAAGTAAAGAACCAACGATTGAACCATTGGATCGATCAAGAATTCATTCTTAGTTTTACCCGAAGAAAAAGACAGCCAACTCCAGAACAATACCTAAGATAATGAATGATAAGGTACGTTGAGCCTGTTTATTGATCATTTTATCAGAAAGTTCGAGAATAGATTCATCCAAATTGTCCAATGATTCAGATAGATTGTCCAACAAGCTTCCAACTTCGACTGAAACTTCTTTAACTACATTTTCATCTATTGCTTCTCCTAAATCCACCCAGCTGAGGATTGCGTGCTTGTCAACCGAATTCAACCCTAATTTACCGGATTCAACCCTTAGTCTGATCATTTTCAACGATTCTTTGTTAAATCCAGGAGCTAAATACTTGGTTCGTTCAATTGTTTTAGTTGAGACTCTAGAGGCACTTACCGCAGCCTCATTGGAAAATACAAAGGCATTTAGTCCAAATTCAACCGTATCCGTGATTTTATAGGATTGTTTCTGTGGTTGACCATTGACCACTCTAAAAACTCCAAAATCTAAATCAGCTAAAGACATAGATTTTGAATAACTTATGTCGTCGATGACAATCGCAACGGCATTAGGCATTAGAGCTTGATATATTGACTGAGTGCGTACATCTGTTGGAGACAAGAATGCTGATAATCCAGGATGTGTATGCCACCAACCAACAATCGACTTACCATCATCTCTCATACTAATTTCTATTGCCGCTTGAGTCAGCTCATGTTCTGAAATTTCAACATGTATTGCATTTCCGGTTTGTTCTCCAATGCGAATAGCATCTATATGAACAACTCCATCTAATTCTTGGCCTATTAACAAACCGGCGGTTTCCTTACCAGGCTGGGAGACATCGTAACGAATGATTTCTGCCATAGCAGACAACGAAATGTGGATATTTGGATCATCAGAACTCATATGAGACTCCTAATTATTGAGAACATTCGACCTCGAATATTAAAATGTATTTTAACCAAATCGGAAAGCAGATTCATTTGCGGGGTCTAGAACAAATTGAACAAATTGAATTCTTGCAAATGCTTCTCCTGATGTAATCGTACCCCCGCGGTTGAGAGCTATATCTATGGCATCCATCAAGGCCCATTGGCCAATAAAAAATGGTAGTGTTGTGCCCTTTGGATACATTTCCACCAATCGCATCCCTCCATTTTCTAAATTTTTCACCTGATACCCCGTCAAAAAATCTCGCAGATCTTCTATTCCTTTGGTTATGGCTCCAGTGGCAGTAAATTCAAGGAACATTTGATTACCGAAAAACGTCCCAATGTCCTCAAACCTATCAAACGATCCTACTTGCATAAACTCCGGATCAATGATGTAAACTTTACTTATGATATCATTAGCCTCGGCAATCATAACATTACTTTGATGGAAATCACTAAATGGATTACAACCAGAAAGACTGCCCTCTATCCTTTGAAAGTAGAATCCCAATCCTTCAGCAATATCTTTTTCCATCCCAGTTTCAGCAATGTATGTACCAATTTTCTGTGCTAAGAAGCGATACAGCTCGCTATCTACAGTTTTAGTGAGAGGACCGTGAATGGTAGACAACAACCTTCCAGCATCTTTTGCTTTACCAGCAATCTCAATTTCGTCATAATTTGTAGCATTAATCCCCTCATAGATAATTAATACCGGATCCTTGGTAGATGCGTAGATCACCTTCGGAATACCAAATTCTGGCGCTGCACGGAATTTAATCTCTAAGTTCATCGCGTTTTTTATCTCTGTAACTGCCCCTACTGGATTCTCAAAGAATTTTAACGCAATGTCCTCACTGCCACGACCGTGTTCTGTTTCATAGTGGACTTTTGAAATCAAGACCTTGCCAGAGGCACCTTGTCTAGCTTTCGTTGCAGTCCCAATAAATTCAAATTCGTTTACGTTGTCCTTGAAAAATCTCGATGCCTTATTGATGAAATGAGGTCGCAACAAAGGAACTATTGACTGCACCATAGACTCATCTTCTGACATCTTTTGTCAAAGCGATTATTTGTTTTTAATTAGTTTATCGCTGTGGTTTAAAAAAATGAAAGGAGCTTCAGGTATTCCTGAATCCATTTGAAGTTTGATTTAATCTCAATATTGGTTAAATTAAAACAGAGTCATGTGCCAATTTATCGATTTATGATGGGAACCCCACATTTGCGTGGCATATATTTCAAACACCTTTAAAGATTGATTATACGGGTTAAAATGTTGTTAAAAGAGGTATATGTCATTTCAGACGGTTTAAACTTGTATCACTACTCAAAGGAAACTCATGAAGAAGATATGTTGTTTAGTAGTT
>JACZSS010000362.1 GCA_022574115.1 Candidatus Heimdallarchaeota archaeon
CGAATACAATAATGGCGAATTAAAATTATCGTTTCAACAGGATGAAATGCGGCCACAGATACTGGCAGTCAAACGAGTGCCGGCACAGGGGTTTGTCATGCGCTGTGGTTTATTTGTTTCAGAGGATGCAATGAAAATTTCCAGAGATATCAAAGTGTTTGGTTTGGATATAGTTAGGGCATTGGACAACGCTGCGCGCAGATCACCCTCACCTAAATACGCCACATTTTTGGAAGGAATTAACGCAACAAACACCTCTGGTGGTGACCTTCAGGCATATTTCGAAAATTCAGCTGAAAATCTGATGCGAGATAAAATTGCAGATGAAAAGGCATTCATTGAGCTTTTAGGGCTTTTTGCTGAACTTTTCCTCGTTGCATGTATTGTAACACCAACATTTGGAGTTGTCCTCATTGCAATGATTGCTTTACAGGGAGGTATGAGTCATACACCACTAGTTACCATAATTCTTGCGGTAGCGGGATTCATAATTCCAGTGTTGCAGATGATGATAATTGTTATGGTTGATGGATCTCAACCAACAGAGTAGGAGGATTTAGAATGACAGCAGCCGCAGACCAAGAATTCTATGATAAGTTGAGAAAAGGAAAAAAAGGGTTATCCCAAAGTATGCAGATCTGGACCATTTCATTTTTGCTCGCTTTTGGCATGATTACCATCGGTGTCGTGGATTACTTTGCTGACTACGAAATTGAATCTGTTGATGCAAATAATATTCCGCTACAAGATGTTAGTGCAGTTGACGAAGCTGAAGAGACAACTATCACAAATCCGGCAAATGGTGAAGAAGTTGTTTTAAACCTGTTTCCATGGGAAACTGTCATATATAACGAAAGTGGTGATAAGAATGCAACAATCTTAAAGCAGCCCATATTTGGATTTTTTACTTACAGAAAAGTGGATGGAGGTTTTCTTCCTGCGAATATTAATCTAACTGTTCATGATTGGATCATACTGGGTTTCATGGTTTTCCTCGGAATTCCTTCAGTAATGCTCTATCAGCGAGAAGGACGAAGATTGAAGGGTATCGATCTTAATCTGCCAGCGCTATTGCGAGAAATAGCAGACAGTCAACGTATTGGTATGCACCTCCCACGAGCGATTGCGGAAGCGGCCAAGCGGAATTATGGACCTATAACCGAGGAACTCAAGAAACTTGCAGCAAAAGTTTCATGGGGCATACCGTTTAGAGACGCAATGATGGCATTTCGTGAGACTTTAGATACACCCCTTGCGAAGCAGGCAACCATTTTGATATTAGAAGCAGAGCGATCAGGTGGAGAATTGGAAAAAATATTTGATGCAGCTAAGGATTATGTGCAAGAGTTATTAGACATTAAAAAAGAAAGGGAAAATGCAATTACTCCATATATTTACATCGTATTTGTCAGCTATCTGATATTTACTGTGGTCATTTTTGTGTTATTCACCACCTTTTTCGCACCTTTTGGCGTAAATCCAACCACAATCGATCAAAAATTGATTATCACGGTACCTTTGGCTGCATTTAAAGTGGCATTCCTGTATATGCTCATTTCTCAAGCATTTTTCTCGGGTCTAGTCGCGGGTAAAATGGGTAAGGGCAGCGTAAAACTTGGATTATACTATTCAACAATTCTGATGGCAATTGGCTTATTCGTACACAAATTTTTAATCATCCCAGCAGTAGAAAATATTGAAAATGCTCCTTAGTAGATTCTAAGTCAATGATTTATAAAACATTCATTTTATTCTATACACTAGTTTTTATTCAATAATAATTAAAACATCGACTAGATAGATGAAATAGAATCGAGGATTAGGTGAGGATTTAATGGCCAAAATTGATGATGACATAAAAGAAATAAAATCTAGCCTCGCTAATTTAGCTAATGAAGTTAATCAAATAAAATTTAATATTCTAAGGGTAACTTCTGAGATCTCAAAAATTACAGGTGGGGTTGTAACTTCAGGTGAAGGTGCAGCTGGTTCTTCAAGTGGAGATGGGTCAGTTGTAGATTTAGGGCCAATTGAGGATAGATTAGATGAGTTAACTAAGAAATTGGTGACTCAAGATGTTATTCAAAGGCTAGAAGATCGTGTAGAACAACTCGCTTCTGAGAGAATAAGAGAAGCACAGGAGACAATTTCACGAGTCACTGCCTTGTTTCAATCAGGTTTAGAAATGGTAAAGCTTGAGTCAACACTAGCGGACGTTAAGTCATTGCTCGAAGAAACCGTTTTCGAAAAATCTTGACATAAGATGAGATTTTCAATTTTAGGTAGACGTGCACAAATTAGAGGAATAGATTTTAGTCTAGCTATGATAATATTTTCTGTGACCATGACTCAGGTTCTGATATTAACGAGTACATTTATTGAAGGAAATAGGACATTCATTTCATTCGAGGAAAGAGAAGCAAAAGCAGAAGGGCTTGCGTCTGAGATTGCCTTTAGTCCTGGAATTAGTGGCGGAACCACGAGCTGGGAATTATCATCAACGGCAACTCTTATAGCGTCAAATTGGACTTTTGGAATGAGTGATAATGGAAAATTAAACCCATTCAAAGCTGCTAGACTTTCAAACTGGTCAGTCAGTGATTGGGAATTAAACTATGATATAATTAAAGCTTCAACAAGTACAACCGACGACTTCAAAATTCAAATTGTCTCACCGTTAAAAATTGAAATTCTCTCCATAAATGATGACAATGCAAATTCAATTCTGATTGATGGTACCGTTACCAGATTTAACAAACCAATTGGAGGAGCTAAAATATCCGGTTTTGCAGTAAATAAAACTCAGGATGTAGCCCAAGGTTATACCCTCAGCAATTCTGTAGGGAATTTTAGTGTAAACGTCACCTATAACTTTGCATTAGAGATTGACGATTACTATTCAATTGTCGTCTTTGCAGAGTTTGGTTCTAATACGCAGGACATAGCAATTTCAAGTCATCTTAGAGGAGTAGGCAGCCTTCCAGCGAAAATCGGGAGAATCTCGTTATCTAACTCATCTGATTTCACAGAAGGATATGCGGTAAATGTAACGACAGAATTTGATATAGATACATCCTCAGCTACTGTATTAGCTCTCTTCCCTGGATATGCAACTGGTCAGTCAAATCATTCTGTTGAAATCTTGACAAGAATTCCTGCAACTAATATTTGGACAATTGATAATCTAAAGAGCCCATTTACTGGATCAGTATTATACTTAGCAATGGGATTTACCGGTTCTATCTTGAGTGCTATTTCATATCTGAATTTTCCAGTTACCTTGGATGACGAATTCTCCAAAGCGATTGAACCAAGTCTTACAATTCAGTCAAGTTCAAGTACGGGCGTATTGATTATCGAAGTTCGAGGACTGATTTTACTACTATTAGTAACGATTTGGAGCTGAGTTGATGAGACGATACAGGAGAGGTCAATTATTTTTGATTGAAATCATTGTTGCATTGTCGATTCTATTTGTTTTGATAGCTGCTCTCTTCTCTACTCAACAATTTTCACCGCCAGCAGATACTAGTAATCTTGATCAATTAGGACATGAAATTCTTTCAACTCTAGTTGATTCAGATATTCTGTTTACGTATCTTGAACAAGCAAGTTATTCATTTTATACGATTGGTGAAACAATCTTTGATAATACTAATGAGACAAAAGTAGTAGTCTTTGATACTATTGAATCTGGGATTCCATTAATTGCAGGTTTCAAGGCATATGCCTACCAAATGAATGCGGGACAATGGGATAGAGTAGATATCGTTAATTTCGAAGCCTACATTCCATCTGGTAGTGAGACTATAGTTAATGAGTATTACACTCCAGGTTTCAATGGAGTATTTGTTGAATACAAATTCCAATTACTACTCTGGTTTGAGGTACAAATATGAATCGCCGAGGTCAAATCTTCTTATTACTGACTGTTTTGGTGCTTACCTTCATTATAGGTATTTCAACGATACTGTTAGAAGTCAAACGAGCTCAATATTATGATCCATCAACAGATTCTGACAGATTGTTCGAAATCTGGGACAATGCCGTTGATGCCGTTCAACAAATATATTCAGTTCAAATTGCCATTAATACTCAGGGAGCTG
>JACZSS010000363.1 GCA_022574115.1 Candidatus Heimdallarchaeota archaeon
TATTACCCGGTTCGGCATTCTTGAAAATCGATAGTAATGAATCGGTCCAGCGAAAGTTGGTGAGTGAACCAATAATTTCTCCTTTCTTAATCCTGAACAACCCATCTCGGGTCAATCCAGTGCAAAGTCCGACAGGAGGATTGACAAAGTTGTTGTAAAAAAGATTGGTAATATAGATCCCATCATCCACTTCCGAGATCAATTGATCCTCCGTTTTGGTTCCTGGGGTGATTGAGTTAGTCAAGAAAAATGGGCTTTCACCTTGGAAACCTTGTGCATTGCGTCCATTGCTCTCAACACCCAATTTTTTACCAGTTCTACGGTTGTAGGCATAGGCTTTTAGCACACCATTTTCAACATATGAGATCGGTTCAGTGTTCACAAGATCACTGTCGTATCTTCTTGCAGCAGTGTGTTTCGGATTAGCAACATCATCCGTAAATGTTAGACGCTTATCAAAAATTTCTTCACCTATTTTGTCTTTCAGAAAAGAAGAATGGTTGATTAAACCTTCACTGGATGCAGCAAACATAATAAATTGTAGGAGATTAACAACAGACCCATGACCGAGGATGGCTTCATATTTTCCTATTGCCATGTCCTGCTGATTCAAACCGTCCTTTGCCCGGTTCGCAACCTTTTGAGCAATAGCTTGGTGATCAATATCGAGTAACGTAGCCCCTGCGAATCTTTCAGTTGATCTTGCCTCCCCGTCACCCTCTGTTGCAGCAATATTTATTACACCACCGAATCTTGAATTTGAATTGTTGGCTGCCACATCATAAGTATTGAGAGAATAATTATCAGTCTTTGTGAATTGGAAATTACCTGCGACGGCAGTAATCTTTGAATCAACCCTGTGAGCTGTCTCAATTATTTGACCAATAATTCCCGCAAGTTCTTCCGGATCATGATCCTCTGATACGCGCTGAATTGACCGATATATTGGTTGTGAATCAATAAACCCGGGAAAATCAGGATCAGGAACTGAATGCTTGGTAATCACTAACGCGTCATCGATCTTGCTCCCCAAACTGTCCATAGTGGGACGTGAACCGTGATAGATACCCACTTGATTACCTATTTGCGTTCGTAGGCTAAATGTAAGTGAGTTGACATTGACATTCTGGGTAATATGACTTTCTCCGAATCTAGATCCAATGTCTTTTGTCTCGGTCAAGCTTACTTGAGCGTGATCAGCACCTTTGGACTTAGCAATCGTTAAAATCTCTTTAGCCAATTCTTCTAAATCAGTCATAACTAAGCACCAATCCCCATATTTACATTTTCGAATCTTCCCCATGGACCTCCATGTGAAACAATTCCAACCTGCATAGTTGGGCTTCCTTTACCGCAATATGGGAGACCATAGATTTCAGTAGTTTGGGTTAATCCACTAGTAGCACCCCAAAATTCGGGTGTAATGGCCTGGTATGTCACATTTTTTAGAGGAACACCGAGTTCGCCGTTCTCAATTTTGTAACCAATTTGGGTTGCAAACTGAAAATTCAGTCGTTTGTCGTCAATACTGTGGCTCTTCCAATTCAGCGCATAAATCCCATCTTTGGTATCCTCAATCAGTTCATCTAAATCCTTGTAGCTCCCATCGGCAGATGGACTTGGGGCTTCAAGATAGAGATTATTCATTCTGATAATTGGAACATGATTCCAATTTTCTGCTCGAGCGTTTCCGGAGGATGCAGCCAACCCGAGCAGAGCAGCATGTTCTCGGTCGGATTCGTATCCAACTAAAATACCGTCCTTGATGATAGGTACTGGTCTAGCTTTAACACCTTCATCATCATATTTGAAATGACCAAGAACATCCGGCATTGAAGGATCCTGGGTTATATTGACTAAACTGTTACCATATTGAAGATTGTTCAATTTGTCAGTGGTAAGCCAAGAAGTACCTGCAAAATCAGCTTCATAACCAAAAACACGATCAAGCTCGGCAGGGTGACCGCATGACTCGTGTATCGTTAGGCCAAGTTGATATGGTTCTAAAATCAGTGTGGTACGAACATCCTGAGGACAATTTTCCGCAACGGTAACCAGATCATTAAGATCCTTAGCGACCCGTTCTGCAGACCCAACTGGATCAAATTCCTCGATCATTTCCCAACCCCGAGTTTTGAAATTTTGTATAATTCGATTTTGGTTTTCACTACCCGAAATAGCAACCCCCATAAGCATCATGCCAGTATACATTATACGTTGCTCGATATTGTTTCCATCCGAACTGTAAAAATTTACCACCTGATCTCGACATCTATAAGTGGTCTGAGCCATTTTGATGAATTCACTCCCTTGCATCAGAATTTCGTTCGCGTTTTTAATAATCTCCGCTTTGTCTTCAAAATTCATGGTGAAAGGATCTTTGTCAATTCGTACGGAAAATTTGTCAGTATAAACTGGCTCGGGTGCTAGTTCGACTTTTTCTTTGCGAGAAACGCGAGCTGATGCCATAGCTGTTTTCCATGCAACTTCAGCAGCGATAGTAATACCAGCAGCGGATAAATCATCAGTTGCAGCGAAGCCCCAAGCATTTTTGGCGCGTATACGTATCCCTACACCATTCCTACCCGACCTTGCGGAATTGAATGGCATGCCATTCCTAAATTGGATCATCTCCTCTCGATGATCCACAAACCGCATTTGCACCAATTCTAAACCTTCTTTGGTTCCTAAATCGGAGAAAACTTGTTGTGAAATAACTTCCTTGTCCATATTAGAGGAAAACTTCGAAAACAAATAAGTTATTTGTAAGACGACCAATTGTATGGATAATTAGCTTCAATGGACTAATATTTGTTACTGCTTATTTGTTATTATTTTAATCTGGCCTAGAATAAAGTTTCGGTGGAGGAAATCGATCTTAGATCGATGGTTAAAAAAAGAATATTGTTAAATGAACGTATACTTTTTTGAATGATTATAATTATTCATTATATATTAATTGAGTTTAAAACGGGTTTAAGCAAGGCGAGAACTGATATTGAGTCAGGAACAGGAATACTTTCCTCAATTTGAGGATTCCCCCTTCCATACATTAAAGCTATTAATTGAAAACGGAAGACCAATTACTGTTTTTGCTCCAATTATTATTGTGAGCATGTATTATATAGTACACATTGATAATTTTTTTTCCTTTGAAAGTATTATAAATTATTTACTACTTCTTTTTGGAGTCATTACCCTTAGGATGGGCATTAACAATGTCAATAATGTCTATGATCTAGAGGTCGACAAGATCAACAAACCTCACCGTCCCATTCCTAGAGGTGAATTAGAGAAAGAAGTGGCTTTCATTACAGGTACTGTGATCCAATTTATTTCTCTTTTCGTTTTTATGTTATTATCATTACAAGCATTTATTTTGGATTTGTCATTTGTGATTCTAGGTTAGCTTTATAACATAGATAGAGGTCTGAAAAATTATTTTCCAATTAACAATTTAATTATTGGATATGTAAGAGGTTTTGGATATCTACTTGCTCTATTAGTTCTGAGGGTTGAAATTGAAATGAAACACATCTGGTTTGCCATTGCTGTTGCATTTTATATTTTTGGTTCTATTAATTCTAAAGATATTAATGATGTAGAAGGAGATAAAGCTATGAATAGACAAACATTACCCATTATTCTGGAAAACAGGAGTAATTTGTTGAGCTTTTTTGCCGCTCCATTTATTTTTATACCTGCAATAGTATTTCCACTAAGCGTCTGGTTTGGAATTTTTCCGGCAATATACTTACTTCTGCTAGCAATTATTCCCTTGGATTTTGTTATTGTCTATTTTATTAATAAGTCCGCTAAAGCTGATCGTTTTGAAAATAATATTGCATGGATTTTCATGATTATTACATATCTGAGTCACCACATCATATTTATTTTCATCTTAATATTGTTATAAAAAGGAAATTCCATCCTTGAGTGATCATTTTTCATGCAAATTCAAAATCTTGGAAATACTCGGATATTTTTGTTTTAAATAACTTTAACTTCTCTTTTTGTTTGGAAATATCTTGATTTTCACTTTCATAAGTCAAAATTCTTGCCAACGATTTGAATTTTGAAAAACAGACCCCTG
>JACZSS010000364.1 GCA_022574115.1 Candidatus Heimdallarchaeota archaeon
ACTTCTTTAACAAAGCTCGAGTAGGGGATCTGATGAGTCAAGCAACTCAAGATACTTCAAATCTTACTTTTGCGGTATCTCCAGGAGTACGAGCAATTGTTGCTGCTATTTTTGGATTCATCGGAACTGCAATTGCCATGTTTACTTTGAGTCCAACCCTGAGCGTTGTATTCATTATTATTTTACCCTTCTACGTATTCTCCCTTTACCGTTACGCAGTGAATCTACAACCAGTTTCTTTGGAGCGTCAGGAAAGACTTGCGCGAATCCAAAGTATGTTACAAGAAAATATTACCGGTATACGAGTCGTCCGGACTTTTAGTGCACAAGAAACAGAGAAGGAACTCTTTGAAAATGATATCAGGGCATACGAATCAATATTAATCAAAAGAGGAGCAATTTCCGCGTTATTCATTCCAACATTATTATTAGGCTTGGTAACGTCAATAATCTTTTTAGTAGGTGTCAATATCATAGAGGCCGAAGCAAATGGTGAATCTGAACTCCTAATTTTAGGTTTATTTTCAATCCCGGTAGAATCCATTACCATTGGTGATCTCATAGCATTTATCACCCTTACTGGTCTGTTAATATTCCCTACAACTATTTTACGATTTCTTCTGGACGCTACCATGTTAGGTTTTGCGGGTGCACAGCGAATTTATGCCACACTCAAGACTGAAGCACAATTGCAAGAAAGCAAGGATATAATCCTTGATAATGTGCGTGGGACTGTCAGGTTTTCGAATGTAAATTTCCGTTATGAAGGAAGCAACTACAAAGTGGTTGATGATTTCACATTGAATATTGAAACAGGTCAAACCATTGCAATTATCGGTGCCACTGGGAGTGGCAAAAGTACCGTGGGTAAACTTCTGCTTCGACTGTACGACATAGATTCCGGGTCTATAGAAATTGATGGGATAAATATCGCCGATCTAAATCTAAATCAGTTACGTCAGATAGTTGGAATAATCGAGCAAGATGTCTACCTATTCAGCACGTCTATTAAGGCAAATATCGCATATGGAGCAAGTGATATAAGCGATGATGAAATCATCAAAGCAGCTAAAGCGGCTGAAGCACATGAATTTATTTCTGAATTCAAAGACGGCTATGATACCATCATTGGCGAAAGAGGGATTACCTTATCAGGTGGACAGAAGCAGCGAATTGCAATGGCGAGGACTTTTGTGACCAATCCTAAGATTCTGATAATGGATGATAGTACGAGTGCTGTTGATGCAGAGACTGAATCCAGAATTCAAAATGCAATGAGCGGGCTGTTAAAGGATCGAACAACGATTATTATTACGCATAGGCTTTCGACCTTAAGAAACTCTGATAAAATCATTTTCATGAATCTAGGCAAAATCGAGACCATGGGAACTCATGAAGAATTGCTGGCTACCTTTCCCCCGTACAGACAAATATTTCAAGGTTACATCCCATTACCGCCTTTAATCGATCAATCAGAGGAGGATAACTAAAATGTCAAGACGAATGATGACCAAAGCTGAGAAAGCTTACTTTGACCAGGAATATTCAATCAAAGAAACACTTAAACGACTGAGTGTGTATGCTGCGGAACAGAAAAAGGTTCTATTACTTCTATTTGTATTACTATTGAGTAGCAGTGCGGTAGCTATTGCCATTCCGTTAATCATACGCGATGGATTAAATGAACTTCAAATTATGAATCGTACTCCTGACTATGCTTTTGTTAAACAAGTTGGATGGTACTATTTTTTGGGAACCATTGTGGAATGGTTAATTCTATTTGTCATGTTTCGTGTTCAATGGATTGTCATTGCTCGATCTATATCCTCTGTCCGACTAGAGATGTTTGACAAATTGCAAGATTTAGATGTGGGGTTCTACGATAAGATGTCCACGGGTCGAATCATGTCCCGTGTAATGGATGATACTAATCGAATGGGAAACCTGATCAATATTTTTGCATCCTTCTTTTCATCCTTAACTCTCATACTTGTTATGATAGGCATCATGTTTAGCATTAATATTAAGCTGACCTTCTTTATTCTTCTGATCATTCCTTTTATGGTAACAATTATTTTCTTTTTAGCTAGATACCTCAGAAGGTATGCCCAAGAGGTTAGAAGAACGCGAGCTGCAGTCAACGCAGCAGTCCAAGAGAGTGTCACTGGCGTTTCAGTAGCGAAAGGTTTCAACCGTGAAGACAAAAACAGAGAGGAATTTATTGAAATTAATCAGGATAATATCAAAGCAAACCTTAAACTCTCGTACACCTTTAGCCTTTTTTTCCCAATAATCGATTTCCTGACCGTATTAGTGATGTTTATCATAATATACCCCGGGGGTCAAGAAGTAATTGGGGGTAACTTGAGGATTGGTGATTTATTTTTATTCTATTCTTTCACCATTAGATTATTTGGTCCCATAATCCAATTGAGCCAACAAGTTGTTCAAATTCAGGCTGGATCTGCTGCCACTGAGAGGATATTCTCTCTACTAGATTACAAGAGCACTTTGATCCAAGGGGATTTAAATCCCGGGAAATTAAGGGGAGAAATCGAATTTAAAGAAGTGGGCTTCGAATACAAGGAAGGAGAAACGGTTTATGACAATTTATCTGTAAGAATTGAGGCAGGTCAAACAGTCGCATTGGTCGGTCATACAGGTGCCGGAAAAACTACGATGGTATCTCTCTTAGCAAGATTTTATGAAATCAACTCGGGTGCAATATTGCTTGATGGTATCAATGTACATGACATGGATATTGAGGCATATCGCAGTAATTTGGGAATTGTTCTTCAAGATCCATATCTGTTTAGCGGGACCATTCGGGATAATATCCTATATGGGAACAAAGCTGCTTCTGACGAGGATATTAAAAACGCAATTAACCTTACTCATCTTGATAAATTTATCCAGACATTACCAGACGGATTGGATACGGATGTACGAGAACGCGGATCTCGTCTGTCCACTGGGCAACGGCAGCTGGTGACCTTTGCAAGAGCGTTGGTTGCGAACCCATCGATCCTAATTCTTGATGAAGCAACAGCTTCGGTCGATGCGTACACCGAAAGTCTCATTCAAAATAGTCTTGAGAATTTATTCAAAGGGCGCACCAACATAATTGTTGCTCATAGGCTTTCAACCGTGATAAACGCAGATAGAATACTAGTATTTGAAAAGGGCAAAATAATTGCAGACGGATCTCACTCTGAACTTATTGAAAAAAGTGAAAAGTATCGCGATTTATATTCCACTTATTATGAATTTCAAGGATTAACACCTGAAGTTAAGTCGAGCGTTTGATTGATCCATTAATCGATTGATGCTGTATAGATGGATAATCCTACTTCATGATTTCATTATCTTGCCTCGTAATGAAACTAACAACCAATTCAAGCACGATTTTTACAGCTTCAGGTTCAATTTTATCAACATTATCATATTGTGTGTGATAATGAATTTCGTGTCGAATGAAACCTGTAGAAAGACCTACTAATGTGGTTGCATGAATCCCCTGCTTGGCGAATTCGGCAGCATCTGTTGCACCACCTCCAAAAGGGATTGGTACCGCTTTTATTTGATACCCAAAGTCTTTCGCTATATTTTGACAGATTTTTATCATCTCCCCAGATAATCTAACCGTTGAATTCAAGTCTCTAGTAAAAAATTTCAAGTTTTTGGCTTCGAATATACTATCCATATTAAACACATAGGTGCGTATTGATTGCAGTTCCCTCAAATGTGTTTGCACGTATGCACGAGCTCCTCTCAGACCAGCCTCCTCTGCATCGAACGAGGCAACAATTAGCCTAGTATGCTGTAACGGATTTTCCTGGGATTTCAAGTCCCCAAACAGCGCTGCAGTTTTTGCTGTAATCACTGATGCGATCATATTATCTCCTGCTCCAGGTGAAACAGTATTTGTGATGAATATTAAGAATGGCAGAATCGGGATGATGGCAAAAATTAAGTAAATTCGGATAATCGATTCATTTGACGGATCTTTTCCTGAAAATAAAAGATTCAGACCCCACCAAATTGATAGTATCAAACTTGATAATAGGGAAAGATTAGCGCCGATGACTA
>JACZSS010000365.1 GCA_022574115.1 Candidatus Heimdallarchaeota archaeon
TTTACTTTGAAGATGAATTCGGTGGGATCAAAAGCAGTAGTCGCAAAGTAGCCACCTGTACTGCCAGTAAACTTCGAAAAATGCGGTTCGAGTAAATTTACCACAGCCACACGTTCTTCATCAGTAAATGAAAGATTCATGACTAAAAAGACCATCATTTCCCTGATTGTATTTTCATCCAACCCTTCGCTCGAATCACCTTGTAAGATAGCTGAGATCCGCCCTATGTAAAAATCAATTATATTGGCCGGAAGAGAAATCTGATTTAAGGATATACCATCTATGTTTTCGTAAATTATCGCATTTCTGCCATGATCCACTTTAATCATAGATAATTGGATAATACTACTGAAATCTAGGCACCGCTGCTCTAGTTCAGAGTACCTATCTATTTCCTCAATCATTGAGACGGTATCTGGAAACTCTCTGACGATGATCGAAGGGTTAGATTTTCCCTGATCAGACAAATACTTAATTAATATTTTGTACTCAATTACTGGTCCATGATGCACCTTGTCAAATTCTAGGTCATGTAAGCTAATATGGCGCGCACGATTACCTAACTCGTCCATTATTTTGGACCGAAAAAATGGTGCGACGTCATTAGCGATTTCGACAGCATCCATTTTGGAATTTATTGAAGGCTCAAAACTCACTACAGTTAGATAAAAAATTTGATATTAATAGATTTGCAAAATAAAACGGCGGGTATAATTTTACTCAATGACAACAATTGTATTTTTACAGACTGGACATTGACGATCCTGTTCTACCCAATTTCGTAAATGCGGGGGATGATAGTTTGAACGGCAAGCAAGACAAACAACAGCTTTTCGAACATCCTCCCAACAGATTTTGCATTTCGGAATATTGGTCTCATATTTCACTAGATTAAGTGGTGTAGATCCCATATAGAAATTACTTTCTACATAACTGACCGACTGAACCTGGAGTCGTGAATCAAGCTCCATTGATACTTCTTTGTCATAAAATGATCTTATGAATTTTTCGTGTTGTTCAAACAAAGTGGTTTCTTCCTGGCTGGTTCCACCATAATCTACGATTTGTAGGATCTCTCTCTTTTCTGCATCCTGAATCATCAGCTCATGTATTTTACTAATTTCTCCGCTCTCAGGCTCGGTTAATAATAATATGAATTTCTTTTTAGCACGCGTAAGAGCGACGTTAATCCGTCTAATATCACTAATAATGGGAGTCTCGTGAATAATTACCGAGCTGTAAATGATTATATCTTTCTCTGATCCCTGAAATCGATCTACCGTATCAATTAACACATCTGGCACTAGTCCTCTAAGATATGCTACTTGAGCTCGGAATGTGGTAATAATGCCAATATCATCAGTTGAGACGTTTTTAACATTCAGAAACAGATCTGTTAAAAGTGTCAGAATTGCTGAACTTTCAGCGAGATTAACGTATTTGAAATTGTGTAAATGGATGTTTTTAATCAATATTACCTGAAAAGGACTAGTTGTAAGCTGCTCTAATGGGGTGGTTAGTCGATAATCAAGAGTTTGATGCTCGATAGTTTTGTTTGCTGATTTTAGTTTTCCGCCATAGAAAAAACGATTAGGCAATGAGAGGATTTCTCCATTCATTCTGTATTGTTCATCGAGGAGTACGAATCTATCTTGAATCTTATCCACCAATTTTTCAAATAAAGAGGTTTGAAAATCCAAGTCTAGAGCAAATTGCGATCTTACGATTGGCTGCAACTGCTTATGATCCCCAACTAAAATAATTTTTTTCGTGAGATTGAGCGTTTTTATTGTATCTAATTCAGTCATCTGAGCAGCTTCATCAAGGATAGTTATGTCAAAATATAAGTTGCTGTAATTTTGTCTTCCCAGTGTCGACGTAGTACTTAGGACAACAATTCCTCGTTTTTTATTAATCATATCAACATACAGTTGTTGTTTATTTTCTGGATTATAATTTTGTAATTTGGTATTTATGGTACCCTTCCTCCCCAACCTTAAGAAATTGATGTTATCTTGCTTCAATAGCAGTCCAATGTTATCTATTGCCATGTTTGTGTAGGCAGAACAAAGAATGGAGTTACCTTCGAACAAGGCCTGTCTAATAATTTCAATTATGATGCTTGTTTTTCCAGTTCCTGCGGGACCCTGAATAATTGCAATATCCGGGGTTTGTAGCGCCAAATTTATGGCTTCAACCTGTTTAAGATTATATTTTTGTAATGGATTAGTCAGTTGTCTACTTTTTATAGTAACGTGTGGTGAAAATGGACGATCGTTCCTCATGTTCATCACTGTGTCCATTAGGCTAGATGGTGCTATCGTCGCCTGGTACAAAGACCGTCTCCCGTTAAGATTTAGACTATGGCTATAGGGTACTATTACAATGTGATCCGGAAGGGAATTGACTGATTCCAGACTTATTGTATGTTTATCGAGATTCAAAATCGTAACAGTATGATAAAGCATAGTTTCGGTTGCCGAGGATCTAGGATATGCTCTTGCGAGATCACCATTTCGGAATCTGGTAACATTACTGTCAAACCGAAATTGAGTAGCTACAATGCCATCGTCCTTCGATTCAGCTAGTTTTGAGGTCGTCGAGATAATAAATCCCTTTGACTTTAAACTATTGTTAACATCAAGATCAAGGATCTTTGAATATTGATATTGTTCAATAGATTGTTCGTTATCTTCATGTATGGATGCTAATGAAAGCTTATTGAAACGATCGAGATATTCTGAATTCCACGTATTCTTATCACACATGACATTATGATAGCATAACTCGCAATCTCGCTGAGTTTCCAAACCTGAGCACAACGAGAAACAACCCTGTTTGAGAAAACAGCTATTGCACTCCTTCGCTTCATCCCCTCGTAATACCTTCGGAGTATATCTCCCGTTGATTATCAAATAGGCGTGATTTCTACCAACAATTGTCTTATAATGATCCCACTCTGATGGCTGTTTGATCCCCATCTGTCCGTCTCGAACGTAAAGTACACTTGCATCGTAGTCACCAAGTTCAGAAATCATATTCAAATACGTGCTCATCTGAATATTGTGAGAGGGCCATGGATATGTTTCAGGGATAATTGAAGTCTTTAACTCAATTACTCTGGTCTTAGTTAAACCATCAAATTTCCCACTTAATCCAAATCTCCAGTCTTGACAATCCAATTCAGTCAAACCTTGAATTGGGACTCCGTGCAGGACTGTGGCATCTTGATTCAGATAATCGGTGATTTCTTCACTAGATATACCTGAAGTTACTAGTTCTAAATGTGACCCCTCAATTGCCAGCTCGATTGACTTCTCAATTTCCATTCCTGACATTCTGTATGAAAAAACCTTATGGAGAAGATTTCCCTCCACGGACCTTTTAATAAGACGTTGACTCAGGGGTTCTTCGGCCCCAAATTGTTTGACATAGACTTTTCTAGGGCACGAAATTGCTTGAATCGCAGTAGTCACGGCAATTAGGACATGTGGCTCGATGATTAAATATCCTGTTTCATCAATAATTCCATCAACATCTTCAAGATTTAATTGATCGAACTTTCGTAAGAATTTCAAAAATTGAGTCCACGGTGGTTTGATACGAAATTGTAATCGCGTTCCAAGTT
Source organism: Candidatus Heimdallarchaeota archaeon (assembly GCA_022574115.1). Lineage (GTDB taxonomy): Archaea > Asgardarchaeota > Heimdallarchaeia > Heimdallarchaeales > Kariarchaeaceae > LC-2. The sequence continues at coordinate 3,629 of JACZSS010000365.1, forward strand.
CGTCCCGAACAATTAACTCGTTTTTTCGTACTTCTTCAAGCAAATAATTCTTCATCTTCGCTTCCTGATATCGAACAATGTTCATCGTTTCTTAGTTTTCATAATTAATTAGTGTAGTTCTCTCATCATATTTTGCGGATTGATGCACCTGCTATTTTTTAATGTTGGATCTTTTGGCTATTAGGAACAAGTTATTAACTTTATCGACTTGGGTCTTCTGTGGACAGACGTGATACATTCAATCATTTATTTGACGCAGGTTTTGACTATGAGACTTATGCTGCTCGAAGCGATCGTCATGACGAACGCATGAAAACCAACTACCGAATCACTGGTGAATTTCTCTCTGAAAATAGCGTAACTAATGTTGAATACATCAATAAGAGCATGAAATTCTTGTGGATTGCTGAAAATTGGTGTGGTGATTGTGGCCATGGAGTCCCTATCATTGCAAGGC
>JACZSS010000366.1 GCA_022574115.1 Candidatus Heimdallarchaeota archaeon
TTGCAGCAAAGCTAATGACAATTGACGAGTATCAAATCACAAGCAATATTTGGGATTTAGCGAGTAAAGTACGTTTCAAGGCCATGAGAGAAACTTATTACAAGGGTGCTTCAGGTGCTATGCTCGTCTATGACATTACTCGACATGAGACATACGACAAAATTACTGACTGGATTCAGGAGATGAAAACTAACAATGAGAACAAGTCTGTTCCCATGGTGCTCATAGGCAATAAATCCGATCTTCGAGCAACTCATCCTGATGCAATTACGCCCGAAGAAGGAGAAAAGCTAGCTCAATCAATTAAAACTGCTAGTGGTCAGGCGGTTCAATTTCTTGAGAGCTCGGCTAAAACCGGTGAAAATGTAGAAATGGCGTTTGAAGCATTGATACAGGACATTTACTATATGGTTATAGCAAATAAATAATGGAAGCTAAAGATCAGAAGCTAACTATATATCAATTAAATTAACGCAGAAACATAAGTTGATTTTCCCCAAAATTGAATTCGATTAATGCTTGACATAATAGACAAAGCAATGCGATTTGCCTCGAACGCTCATGATGGGGATTATCGAAAAAATGAAACTAAAATTCCTTACATATATCATCCTGTTATGCTGGGTTTCTATCTGATGAAATATGATTTCTCTGAAAATGTAGTGGCGGCGGCATTGCTTCATGATACTGTCGAAGATACTGATGCAACTTTGGATGATATTCTACTTGAATTTGGTCCAGAAATACATGATTTGGTTGATGCTTGCTCGGAGAACAAAGAAAATTCGTGGGAGGACAGAAAACAGCATCAAATTGATGCTATCAGGACTGTGCCATTGGGTGTTGTCGCCATCAAGGTAGCTGACAAACTAAATAATGTCTCAGATATGCTTGAAGCTAGTAAACGAGGAGATCCTTCTTTTTGGAACAATTTTACTCGTGGTGAAGATCAACAACGCTGGTTTTATAACAGTTTGGTATCATCGTTTGAGTCGAGGTCCGAAATCAATAGTCATCCCCTATTTCTTGAATTGAAAGAAAAAGTCTCTCTGTTATTCCCCGAGAATCGATTATGAGAATATTAGCACAAATTGATTTTAAAACGATGGTGCTTTTGAGTGGTCAAATGAGCGATAACTAGTGCCTTCATTTGATACAGAAGTTCTGAAAACTCAGTGGTTCATTCAATATCTACCTCAGATTATGCTAACCCAAATTGCTGCATTTATTATGGTCGTTAGCTTTTCTCTCATATCCGAAGAAGGCTGGTTGTCTGTTCCATTTTTGGCATTTGTATTCGGATATTGGATAATGATTTGGAGGAGATCCAGATCGTAGCACTCACAATAATTGCCTGGCTGTTCACAATTGGAACCATTGTAGCATTTGTTGCCTTGTATTTCCATTGTTATCTTTTTTATGGAAGGTTTTTCGCCGCGTTTGTATTCATTGGTGGATCTTCCATAGCCTACCTATTGGAATATAGTTTGGCCGTACAATTAGATCAATACACGTATCATAATCTTCCTCTAGCAATACTACAAATTCCTGTGACCATCGCTCTTGGCTGGGTTATCACTTTTTATGGTCTGTACCATTTCATCCTCGATTTATTACCTGAGTCAAAACAATCGCCCCGGAATATTATTTTTGCGAATGGCGCGCTCGCTGGAATATTTGGTATGGGGATTGAAACTCTAGCAAGATCAGTTGAATTTTGGGAATTTCATTTTGAATCAATTAAATTTATTGGTATACCCGTCATCGTTACGTTGGCTTGGTTTTTGTCCGTGATGATTTTTACCTCTGCCATGTTATATGTGAAAGAACGACCGGACAGATGGTTACCAGTTCTACTAATTACACATTTTACGAATCTTGCCGTTGGAATCGGACTAACATTTTTCCAAGTTCAATAGTTAATGGTTCAAACTCTAATTTGGACCAACCAAAACCAAGTTAAAATCAGAAAAATGAAGCAGCACGGGTCTAACTGAGGATAATTCATTTTGAAAATTGATTTCCCCGAAAATGGCTGCTTCAAGATGAGTGAACTCTAATTGTATTTAAAATCGACCGATCGAGAAATACCTGTATCAAACTTGAATGTCAGAAAGTTAGGAAATGACTATTTTTGTGGCAACTGTAAACCCTTATCGATGTTTCTTGAGCTATGCTTTACTAAAATAAATTACTCTGATGCAGATTATGAAACCAAATTTTAAGATTTCTCTAATATAATTCTGAGAAATGATCAAAATTGATAGACTAGCTCAAGTGTAAGCAAATAAGCTTTTCACTCCGTTTCATTCCATTGAATTTTTATTGTTATGTGAGCTAATGAAAATTGTTCGGGCCGTAGCTCAACTTGGTAGAGCACTCGGCTGTAGATTTTCACGGAATGAGAGCTTCTCGATGAACTTCCGTTGGTCGATGCACGAAACCGAGAGGTTGGGGGTTCAAAAATTCAGGGTCGTGGCCTTGATTTGAGAATCCCCCCGTCCCGACTTTTTATTTTCGATCAAACGTCAGGCATGCCACCCCAGGATGTGTTTTTCACACGATGCATATGTTCTTTAAACTCCTTCCAAGTTACTATCGGGTCTGGACTGACAGAAACATTTTGGACTGCTAGTGAAAATTGATGAATCACAAACCGAACGCGGTACTAATCGATCATTTAATTAAGCGAAATGAGATTGGAGAGTCTTAAAGGATTAAATAAGGCTGAAATGGATTTAATTTGCTTTGATTTCTGTTGAGGATGAGAATAAACAAATTGCCACCCAATTCATTGAACTGTTAAATTCCAGAAAATTTGAAGAATTGAGTAATTTTATTCACAAAGAATTTAGGTTCTTCCCAGAAGGCATTGAATATTATGACTATTATCGTGAGATAGCTCCTGATGTCCCTGACTTTGAGATTACTAAGGATGGATGGCTCAATCGATTAAAATACGAACAAACCTCTTTTACTGATTTGAAGCGCATTATTTTGAAAATAATGGCTGAGGATGATGAAGTGTGGGTTTGGACTAAGCGTAGAGGAAAGCACACCACGGATTTTGACGGGTTTCCTGCGAGTAATCGGGAAATTGATATCTATTCTTTTGTCAGATATCAGATTAAGGATGGACAAATTTACCGATCGTTTAATTTAGATGATGATTTACGGGGTTTTATTCAAATAGGGAAACTAATCCTGGAAGAGAACGATGAAGCAAAAGTGGGACAATATATGTCACAGCTACGGAGAATAGGATTAATCAAATAAAATTTACGAGTCATTGGATTTGGAAAATTTAATTAATTAATTTTAGTAGGTGAAACTTCAGATATAAAACATATTCTAGACCTCCTTTCAATTGATGTATAAGCCTACTTATGAGGAGAACGGCCTTGACAATTGGCTAATTAGCTAATGCCAAGCCCGTTATCCGACAAGTTCAAAAATTCAGAGGTGTATCTGGGATTTAGGAATCCATTGGTGTTGATTTCTTGTTATTGCAAATTGACTTGTTAGATAAATAAACTGCCATCTAAGAGATATCTTTCATATTGTGAAGGATAGCGAATATCAGATTTGATTGATTGTGTTAATTGTTCCAAAAACCACTTACGATATCCTCTATCCTGCAATATTTCATGTTTGAACCATTCTTGTTCTTCACTGATATCAATGTTCCAAAAATCTACGGAATGTTGCTGATCTTGGCTTACGGATTCAATATGGCTAACTAATTTCTCTTGATATTGATACCAATTACAAAATGCGGTTTCAAGGAGATGGAGTTCACCTCTCTTGGCTCTCAAAGCACTAGGCTTAGCACAATGATCTGGGTCAGAACAATTGACTCGTTTCATCACAAGCCAAATAAATAATTGAGTTTGATTTTTCGGTATTTCAGATTCTTCAAGAAGCTCTGAAGTTGTGTTGGGACTTTCTTTGAACAATTTAATCACTGAATACTAATTCTTCTTTTGATAAAATTCAGTGTTTCAGCTTTAAACTTACCTAATATGTGGGGACTATGTTATTTGCCAGTTTAACAATTCTTTGAATGAGTGTTTTGGTGTTAGAAA
>JACZSS010000367.1 GCA_022574115.1 Candidatus Heimdallarchaeota archaeon
TTTAAACGATCCTTAGGTAAGGAAGTTCCTCTTCAACCCATCCTTTATGTAATAGGGATAATTCTGATTATTTTATTTCTTGTTATATATCCGGTATTGATGTTTCTGGTCATTTTGGTGGCCATCAGTTATATTGTCTACAAAGTCTCGAGACCCGAAAAATTGATTATTCTTAGGAGTAAGGTCAAGGAAGGTTATACCCTTAGACCACACACCACTTTGGTTAAGAGAGCTCCTAGTGGGTTCCAACAAAGACCAGAACCTAGGTTTTGTGGAGAATGCGTATCTGGATCGCTTCCAGATTCTTCTTTTTGTGGTGAATGTGGAACTAAAGCCACTGACTAGTTAACGTAACGGATTTTTATGGGTCTTACATCACTGAAACCACAAATTCTATTGTTATCAAAAGTACAAATATCTTTACGACAACGATTACACTGGAAAGTGAACAAATTTCAGTGGGATCATACAATCCAAATTCCTTACCGTTTCCATTTTACTCGATGATTTTGCTGTCTATCTCCAGGGGATTTATCCTCCGTCGGTCTAAGATTGTGCGACTAAAAGTGACTTAACTTGAATTATGCAAAATTAATTATTGGCAACGAACAAAACAATCGATCGTTAAGAATCTGGATGCCTAGTTAGCACAACCTATTTTACATCTAGTACAGGAGGTGAAATGCTAGCACTAGTAATTTTAATTTACCTAGTGAATGACATCTGACGAAATCATCGATGACGCTAATTTAGTTTTAAAGGAAAACGAAACTAAGACAAAAAAGAATTCAGTGGAGATATAACCAATGAAATTAGTTACCTTCTTACTTTGCATCTACTTACTGGTCAGTGGGTCTGTGAGTTCAGCCAAAGAAACGGATGAGAATAGCGTAGGATCGAACCGGATGTTGAAGCCACAAATTCATTTGATAAATGAGATGAGTGGAGAAATAACCAAAAAGTTGGATACCGAACTGAATGATGTCAAAGAATTGTCCGACAATGGTCAAGAAGCCCATAATCGATTGGTTCTGGAGCAAATTGAGATAACCAAAAACTCGTTTTATGTGTTAAATTTTGAGGTAACCATCTTCGAGACCAATTATACCAATTTGTATTTACGAATTGATCTTGAATACGGATCGGGAATATTTTTGAGGTCACCTGCTTTTCGACAACCAGCTGATCCTATTGATGATGCGGTGATCAATGGTTCCAGCTATGAGTTGGTTAGCACAGCTGACGAAATAGTTCGGTTTACCTCAGATACAAATATACCACCAATCGGGGATGATGATGCTCACAGTGTCAAGTTAGTCCTAAAGTTAACTCCGGGATTTGTTGCAGACCCTCTCATCAAGATAAATTATACGCTTAGACACTACCAGTATGATCTAGTACCGACAGATCTACTGCGAACAGGTGGAGCGGTTGAGATACCTCGGTATCCATTGATGAATGATACCATCGACATTGATGAATCATCACTCTTTCCCGAACAGGTCGACCAGATCATCCTGACTCCTCCCAGTCTGTTGCCCAAGTACCTACCATTCGACTTCAAGGGCCGCGAGGTTACGAATTACAACGTGATTATCCATGTCGAGATGAGGTTGATGAGGGAAAGTTATTCCACCTTCTACACCATCGATATTCTAGCCCAAGGAACCAAATCATTTACCGAGGATCGAGCCACATTTAGTAATAAATCAGAGATGAATGCGACACTAAGTACACCTATCTCGGATAGGTATGACATCAACTTTGGCAATCGGGGCAATGATGTCACCTTATCCAATATCAAAATCTGGATCGAATACCCCAACGTGTTGAACAATCCGTTTGCACAGTTATCGCTGATTCAGCAGAATCTCAATTTCATCTTGGGCATAACGACTCTGACGTTGGTACTCATCGGCTATCAGTTGGTAAAATTGTACGATCATAAATTGCTGGTCTCACTCATCGAAAAGAATGAGAAGGTCGTCTTGGAGGTCGAGGAGTAGGTGGTAGCGGAGTTCGCCCTAATCGCTTTAGAAGTCGAGAAACAGATTTTAACAGGCTTATTAACCCTGATTTTCCTCCCTTGGATTGTATTTATCCTCTTGCGGGTGGTAGGACGAGTACTTAGCTTCATATTTGGCGTACCGACGGAGTACATTATCAGTTTCTTCAACTTTTTATTTGTTCCGTTTTTGTTGGTTCGACAGGTACTGTATTTCCTGGTTCTCGGACTGATGGGCTGGAAAATCAGGATGGGATTTTACGCCAAACGAAAAACAGACAACAGGAAAGGTCCCGATAATCTGCTATTCGGGATGAGCATGGGATTTTCCCTTTATCCACCGCATAGAGTGACGCTGCGAGAAGTAATAATCCTGTTTTTAGTCCCTTACCTGCTAACTGGGTTGTATCTATTCGTGATACTCCCCTCAGCAATATTTCGACTATATCTGCTCTACTTGTTTGGGCCGACCGGATCATTCTGGGTATATTGGTATTTGACTTTGGGGATGTTGATCATGTGGGTAAAGATCCCCGAAAGTTCAATTGTGGTCATCCAGTATGTGATTGTCTACTACCCCCACGTACTGGTTGCCATCGTCTTGAACGCCATCAGTGCGATTCTCCTCAACTTCTTGATTTCGCCGGTCTCAATCTATGGTGACAATCCATTACCGCTAGGTGGAGTGATAGCCTCAACTTGGTTTCTGTTCTGGACATTGGTAGTTATTTACCGGTCATTGTTAAATCAGGAATTGATCAGATTGCACACCAAGAAAGAGATTAGCATTATTCAGGATTTCATCATGGAAGAAGGGATTTATTAGATCTAAATTGATCGATCTTTCACGTAAAATAAGCAATTCCAAGAGAGATGACCCAAATACCCCCAAAAATAAACATGTATGACCATTTATGAATTGCTGTGTTTAATACCGCGGTCCATGGATCGTGTGCATCATAATGGACAACCACCTCTCTTCCGACAGGATAATCATCAACTATTTTCCGAATAGATCTTGTACCTCCAAATTTAAAGAATCTGTATTCTAATTTGTCTGACGCATAGGTTGATCCATTTAACTCATACTCATATGCCATTAAATGTTCATATGACGTCCTCTCTTTATCAGTAATGACATTTATTTCGGAGATAGTCACCTTCCCTAAAGTCGTGGGCCAACTTTGGGACTTAATAGCAAGTATTATTGGATAGATTGCTGCCGCTATGATTCCCATACCAAAGAGAATCATGAATATACCCAACAAAATAACCCCGATCATGAATCATGCTCCCATTGGTGGTATTAAGGCTTATTCGATCGATCTTTTACTTATATATCAACTTAACAACTGTCGAGTATGTTAGAAACCATGACCCGAGTTAATATCCAGATAAAAGTGATGCTAGGAGGGGTAATTACATTACTAGTCGACTACGTGACCGATCTTGGGATGGATAACTGGCAACTCATCGGTGCGACACTTGCGGTTGCAGGTGTATGGAAGTTATTGGAACGTGCTACTACAAAAACAGTTACTATCCCTATCAGCTCCAAAAGAGCTACTCCTGTGAGTCCCAACAGTCGGCAGCTAGACAAGATCATCAATGAGGATACATCGCTGGAGATACGTATCTCAAGGGCAGGGATTGAGATTGTTGAGTAGGAGTTGACAAAATGCAGGATACTAGTCTAGTGAGCATGATCTTGTTCATTCGCTATATTTTAATCGTACTCACCTCCTCAATTGTCGCCAAATATCTCTTTTCTTTCAAATAGTTTTGGAAATTCGTTCTTAGCGAATGCCTGGAGCAATCTCTAATCGATGAAATTGACCCGCGGCAAGAAAATATTTTTGTTCGGTTTCCTTTCATTGCTAACCTTATCACTTGTCATCTGGAATGGTGTTAAATCATATGAAAGGTCATTGATTAATTCCATCACAGGTCCAACGCTACCGGTATTTCCAACGCCAACCGAAAAAACTCTCTCCGAAAACAAAGACAAACTATCGGAAGAGCTCGTTAAAGATCTCGAGACGGCCCTAGCAGATTGCAAAAAAGCCATCGAAGCTGAG
>JACZSS010000368.1 GCA_022574115.1 Candidatus Heimdallarchaeota archaeon
AGTGGATAGTGTCGAAGTCACTTCGATATATTGATGGATCAGAGACGAAAAAGTATCAAATCAGAACCTACAAAGACAGTTTCCGGAAAGTAATTGAGATACAATCAAACTGGCCGTCTTGGGGGGTTCAATCGATCTACAGTATAACCAATTATTTCGAAACTAAAGATGAAAGTGCTGTTTTCTATTCAGCTGAAATCCAACTTCAGGATATAGAAAAAATGCAGGATGGGGTAATCGTCTCAGATTCAGGATATGAGGTCAAAGATTACAGAAAGAAGTTTGTATTTGACGGAGTTCATCTCGTTAAATTCAAAGACAATAAAATAATTGGATTACATTTTGTTTGGGATACTTTATCTTGGTCTCTAGGACTGGGAATTGTAACCTTGAACAAGAACTCAGACACGGTTTTTAGTCAATATTTAGAAAATATTAAAAAATCCGGATTATTAGATTAAGAAGTCTTCTGAGGTCTTTGTTTTTAATAAGAATAGATCAATCAAAGGGTGATTTGTTTCGTCGATCGATGCTGTAATTTATTAATAATATCTAGTTTTCTAAGTGCGTATTATCAGCCTAATACGCAATTCGAAATCTTTAATCAACTAATGTGCTTAAATATTAGATATTTAATTGAACTTGGGCCAACCTAGATCGATCGATAACGAGTATTGGATTGTGGATTGTCATGGTATACAAAAATTAGAATTTTATCAGTATGAACATCAATTTGCCGAATATATCGATTCACTGGCAAATGTAACTCTTGTCAACGAAATCTACCTCTAGATTGTGAGGCTGAGGACCAACATCTATCAATCGATACAGCCATAAATAGCACAACACAAGAGGAAGAGACGACCTTTTGTGTTTCAGAAACTAGTCCGCCCAGCCTGGTGAGTTGGTCATTTTGAACGACAGGTTTAGTAATGACTTTTGCGGTTCTTCAGCTCTGGCTGAGAAAATGACCAATCGATGGATAATTACTTCTAAAAGTTTAAACTAAAAAAAATGGAAAATTAGAGAATATTATTAATTTTTCAACAGAAATTCATTTTAACTAATCCACAGAGAGCAAAACTGCTCCAAAATCAACGGAGAATATGTTTCCTTCTGGATCCTCAAGGAATCCACTTGGGACATGGCCATTAAGAGCACCACCGTTTTGTTGGAAGATAACTGACCATGGTATTTGGAGTGTATTGGATCCGCATTGAGCAGTTATATCACCAAAGGACCAACCTGTGAAAGAGAGTGAACGACCTGCATCAAAAGTGACAGAAATCGTACTGGAACCTCCAACAGGTACAGATACACTACTACTGCTCAACGTAATAAATTGACCTGCACCACCGGTAAAGGCCCATGGGGGAAAGAAAACACTGCCAGGGGCATTAATAGGATCAATAATAAAATCATTTAGAGGCAAGCCAACCCCAGGCCAGATGCGTTGAGGTGCAACGCTGATGGAGCATGTGACTGCACTAACACCACGATTTTCTAGAGTGAATACAGTTGAAGACACAAATGGACTTCCACCGGTATGTCCTCCAAAGCTCAGGCTTGCTTCGGTTGCGAACACATCTGCATTATGCGCAGACAACACATTAAGTCTACCACCACCTCGAGCTAGGGGGCCATAAACCAATCCTGAAAAGGTACCAAATTCGAGATTATTATTTCGATCAGCATTGTTGACAATGGCTGATTTAACCTGCGCAGGAGTTAAACTGGGATCCCCAGCAAGTAAAAGTGCAACTGCTCCTGTAACATGTGGGGCAGCCATGGATGTTCCTTGGAAAAAGGCAAATTGACCATTAAAAACACTGGAGAGCACATTCACCCCTGGTGCGGCAACATCTGGTTTTTGTCGGAAATCAAATGGAGTAGGTCCAATACTGGAAAATCCAGCAATTAAGTCAGAGGGCGCACTAATTTCAATAAGGCCTGAGCTGTCTACTGTAACTACACCAGGAACATGACTTTTAAGAAGAGCCCCATCAGAAAGAGAAACCATGACTGCTGGGATTGTGGGAAAAGCACCACCATCATGACCCATGGGAACGGGTGCTCCTGGTACATTATTCACAATAATAACTCCTACTGCACCTTGAGCCTCAGCATTGCGTACTTTTGTAGAAAAAGTACAAAATCCACGATCAATAACCGCGATGTCACCAGAGAGTTCCTCAGTGATTGTATTACAACCATCTACGGGAGTAGTTAAAGAGGTTGCAACTGTGACTGCAGGATTAAAAATGTTGAAATCACCCTCTGCAGCAGTCATAGAAGTTTCACCAAAGGAAATAGTGGTTCCAACTGCGGTATGAGCGTTTGATGATGCTGCTGCGGTGATTGCATTTGCGGCATTTCCGGGAGATCCAATCGTTAAAAGGTTATTCCCTGAATTTCCAGCAGAAATAACAGCAATAGTTCCTTCTTCGACAGCACGATTTATGGCTTCTGCTAGGACATCATGGGGTCCTCCAACGGAACCACCCAGACTCAAATTAATTACATCCATGTCATCTTCAACAGCTTCTTCGATAGCGGCTATAATATCGTGGCTAAAGGCACTTCCTCCAAAAGCTACAAACCCAGCGCCATATCCGGGAAATACGTTATAATCATGTAATTCAACGCCAGGGGCGACACCACTCATTGGATTGGCCAATGTTAGTGATTTACCCCCTACAGTAACAGATCCTGTTGTAAAACAGCCACCAATGGTTCCCGCAACATGAGTTCCATGATCAAAGAATAAATCTGGTCCTCCAAAGGTATTAGTGCCACTAATAAACACTTTATGCGTTATAGGAGTAGTTCGACAGGCACTGATAAAAGGATGTGAGTCATCAATTCCTGAATCGATAACTCCAACTTTAATCCCTGAAAATGCATCAGGGGTATCAGGATTCACACTTAATGCATTCCATAACTGATCAGCGCTGACCAATGGCACCGAAGCACTCATCAATGGTTGGTACAATACACTCGCAGTGACAGATTTAACTCCAGGACCAGACAAACTATTCATGGATCTTCCATTTAATTCAATAGCCATTCCATTGAGAACGGTATCATATTCTCGAGCAACTATGGCCCAAGGTGCATTTGAATGCAACCATACCTTATAGTTAGCATGTTGTACGACGGGACTAGTACGTCCATCAAATATCACAATCGCATAGTCGGTATTATTTGGACTAGGACTATTTGGCCTGGCTCCTAACGAAGCAAAACCAAAGGAAAGCACTGAAAGCAAAAATATACTAGTTACAAATCCAGCAAGTATTGCTTTTCTTGATAAAAATTTCATAATTTTACACCATTTTATTATTTCAATCGATTGAATTGATACGGACTTTATTTCTAGTAAATTTATCCGTACTTTGTTTATAAATAATTGTTGAATTTAAACCTTATCTGCATCGAGGGAATAATTCATTATTAATTAGTAACTGGATGATTTGTATTGCATCTTTTGATGAATTGAAATTTGGTGAAACTCTTATGTTAGCGTACTTAGTTGATTTGTGTTAACTATTTGATAAGGATATTCAGATTTATTCTTTCAATTTATGTTTCGAAAATTAATGGTATAAATCTTTCTATGAATCCCTTAATCTTGTTTACTAACCCTAAATCTTCTTCTATCTTGTCTTGTTTCATAATTTTCACCGTTGTGAGATAAGCTAAAGATGATATTTTATTAACTCAATGATCGACCAATTTTCTTCAGTAAAAGCCCTGACATTTCTTGTCTAAATTGGATAAGATGTATAGTTTTTGATGATTTCAGATCGTCTGGACTTCATTCCAGAATTCGGTCGATCGATCAATTGTTCATTACAATGTTTGGTTAAGAAAACCAAAAAAAAATTAAAACGGGAGTAGTTCTACTCCATTTTAAACAAAAAAATGAGCAAACAACCCGCCCATCACATTATGATTCATCTATCAACTCCCCTCAACGAGCCTTTTGATCAATTAATCATGTGAATTTGGGATGGATGAGCTAGATTGATCTATCTTTATAAAGAATAACTCAGATTTTCCGATATCAAGTCT
>JACZSS010000369.1 GCA_022574115.1 Candidatus Heimdallarchaeota archaeon
TTGTCTATAGCTGAAATCGATTATCTGCTGATACTGAGATGAATTATAATCTTTAAATTAATATGTTTCAAACATAATTTATACATGTGTCCACACTGGAAAATTGAATATCGTATAAAAAATGAGAGCTACCATAAACCAAAACACTGATCATGAAATCACATGGTCCAGCGACGATCCAATTACTCCGGAGTTAGTTTATCAGATTTTAACAGAGGGAGATGCATTACATCTTGATTGGTCCAAATCTCCTTTTTACAATGTCATAGAGATCCTACTGGAGAAATACGATTCAGAGTTACTCAAAGAAATGTTTTATGATGAAGATCCAGAATTAATTGATATCTGTGTCACTATTTTACAAAACCCTATGAAAACTGAATTTGAAGCATTAGAAGAGAACTTGAGAGAAATTGTCCGTTTGTATTTCCCTGTGATGATTCTGCTGATTCTCAAAGTAAGCAAATAATAATCATAAAACCACAAACTATCTGGATTTCATCATTTTCTTGACAAGTTCCTGCTTTCTCTCAATTATTTGTTTATCTTGAAAAACAATTTGAATATGAATTGCGTTCATATTCTTCATAATTTCATGGCTTATGGTAGCCTCTTTAATCAAATCGCGTAATTTTCGTTGAAATTCTTTTTCCTTACCTACTTTCGGGAAAGCGATGATTGTTGTCGTCAGGACGTTATCATTCAGGATTGCCATTTCATCAACTTGTTGAATAGGCTGGGTGTTTGCTTGGTTAACAATCTTATAGATCTTGATTCTGTTATTGTTAAAACTACTCCGGACGAGTCCAGCTTTTTCGAGTGATGACAAATGATGGTACAGATTTATTCTATTTTCTCCTAGTAGGTCTGACATTTCATGAATCGTTTCGACTCCTTGTTGGATTAAATTGTGTAAACTTGAGCGCACAGGATGGTTCAGTGCAGACATCGCCTGATCGATATTCGAACTATATAATCTCGTTCTGCGTTTGCCGCTTGGTTTTTGCATCATTTCACCATTTATTTTTTCCTAAATTTCTTCTTCTGCTTAAGCAATGCTCTTGAGACAAACTCTGTGGATGTACCTGCAGATTGAACTACACCATAATTCAAATCAGCAATTTCTCCTTCGGCATCTTCGAACATCTTTTGTGTAGCAATTGAAACGCCTTTCATACTAGCATATTCACTTGCTTTCATTTCGTGTTCTGCATCTCTAGTTTCACTTCGTTGCAAGTAAAAATGACTAATCATGTGGTAAACTGATCCTTTACCGTGTTCAAATGAGATAATGACAGGCTCAGCCTCGTATTTTTCGCTCAGTTGTTTTGATCTGACTAGTACCTTTACGGCCTTTTTATCTATTATTCTAATTGGATATGAACTTCCTTCAAGCCACCACTGTGGATCTGCCTCTTCGTCCAAGAAGCCTTTCAAGATCGAATCTTCTTTTTCCAAGACCTCAATTCTAACGACCTCATCCGATGTTGACTTCCCGTTATATTTAACTTTTCCTGGAAACGACACTTCAATGACGCTCTTTAAGCACCAATCTGTTGTTATCAACTGGCCTCCATCTGCAACAAAAACCGTAATCTTTCGAGTCATCTCTGGAGGAAAAGTGCCTGCACAATTGATAAATATAGTTTGGTCTGGACGAAGTTTGATACCTTGTAACTCTGATGGTTGTATCCTCTTGAAAGGCAGACCACTATTTTTTAATACTAAATGAATGTGATCGTAGGTGCCCTCGATTACTATAATATCATCAGACTGCAGCTCATTGAGAATGTCCATATTCTCCTTGTCTTCTGTTTCAAGTCTATCCTTGACCAACTGAGATGCAAGTTTGTAAGCTACATTCATACGGTCTTTTCCAGCGTTTTCCTCGGATTCGTTAATTTGTTGTTTGAGTGGTTCGTTATTTTTCGACATAATATTCCCTGTAAGTATTTACTAGATACATAGTATATAAGTTTATATAATCAGACCTATGATTAATTTAAATGCAATAATGTTTAGGTTTAAGTAAATTCTTGCTAGTAAGTAATTACTTAATAGTACTGTTTAACCTGAGACAGGAATTAACATTATGTAGACCTAATTCACAGTTAAAGTAACTAATGATTCATTTAGCCAAGCATCTGTCTTGTCCCATCATCAGACCTGCGAGAATTGCTGATGCTGCAGATATAGCTTGGTTGCAAATCAACACCGATTCGGAAAAAGTAAGTGGTGTTTTCAAGGATAATGTAAAAGGTGCCTTTGAAGTCTTAGAAAATCAATATTCAAAGCATCATGAAGGAGTATTTGTCCTAACAGAAGAAGAGAAGATCATCGGGGTGATGAAACTCCATCTCCCAGGAAAGAACACAGGAAAGACTTTATCATTGAGATCTTTGATATCAATTTTAGGTTTTCGAAAAGGTATCCGTGCAGCTCTTTTGCTCAGTACGTGGGATGAATATCGACTATCAGCAGGAGAATCATATCTTGAGTATTTCTATGTCTATACTGAATGGCAAGGGTATGGAGGTGGGAAACTTTTGGTCAACAAAGCCATAGAGTTGGCTCGGGATTCAGAAGCAAAATATCTAAGTCTTTTCACGTCAAAATATAATTATCGTTCACAGGGTCTCTACGAGAGCTTCGGATTTGTTACTCGCCGAAAAATGTATTCTCCAATTGCCAAAATACTCGGAGCTAATTCGGCGTGGGTGAAACAAACATTTACCCTAATTAATGGCCCAATTACGGTAAAGGAATATGTTCAGGATAAAATCAAAACCGCAAAACAAATTTGGCGTGGTAAACGAGCCGACGTTGTAGCAGCGATTCGCCTAACAGTTGCGCTGACGATTATTCCGATTATTGCTGGTATCTACGCATTTTCACGAGGTTATCCGCTAGCTGTGTTGTTTTGGATAATTGTAGGTACTTTCCACTTAATCGGGGCTAAACTCATCATGAATGGGTCATCTTTGGGTAAATTTGGGATTTTAATAGCAATGCTTCCCGAGGGAATTAATATTTTGAATCGTTCTGTGAAGGCGGAATCATGGTTTGATAGAGGTTATTTATTGCCCTTAGCATTCCTCAATATTTGGATTCTCTTCGTCATTTTTTCCTACTCGTTCAACCCCAGTACACTTGAAAATAAATCAAAGAAGAGTCTAAGTTAATTAATTCACCAGATTAAATATCTCATACGCAATTAATGCAATCCCCAAGCTCAACCCGGGTTTTTTTGTCAGGACGGTAAATATTCCGGCAATGAAGATGGCATAGACTTCTAGCCGAAATGGCAGAAATTTTAGATTCTCAAATAATGCAAATGGAATGACTAAAACTACCAATAATGAGCTGGGTATGCTATTCAATCCATCTTTTATAGTTTTCTTATTAATGAAATTAGGGTGATAAAAGAAGAATAACGCGCGCATACTAAATGTGGCAATTCCAATAATAATGAACGCTAATAGCAATTCACTGTCAGAGGTCAACTGGTTTCCCCCTCAGAATTTGAGCTTAACTTGCTTGAGATCATTGATATCACAAATCCTGTTGACAAAACTAAAATAATCAAATCTGCGCTTTCGAGCCAAAAGCTGAAGATGAACGAAATGAGCGATATGGCTAAGATAAACTTTCGTTCCACCGGTGAATTTGCCCAATGAGAAATTAAATACCCCAAGAAAGTGGCGGAAACAATGAAATTTGTTGAGATATTAACTGCATCACCGATTATATTACCAAGCAAATATCCCATAATAGTTGCTATATTCCATAGAAACCAAAGTGTCAATCCAGCTCCAATGAGTACGTCCTCCATGTTTACTTCTGGGTGGACAATCTTACCCGACTTTAGCCCTTTGTCAACGTTTGTGGTAACTATAAACGCTTCATCGGTCAGTAAATACGCGCTGAGTAATTTTTTGAATCCGTTCACCTTAACAATTTTGTTAATATTAGCACTGAATAACAAATGACGAAAATTTATCACAATCGCGGTAACAATAATGGCCGTGAGTCCTTTTCCTTCTACTATTAAGACCAACGCGATAAACTGACCT
>JACZSS010000370.1 GCA_022574115.1 Candidatus Heimdallarchaeota archaeon
CTATGCCAGGTAAGTTTTGTTGCAAACTCTTGAAGCGTTTAGGTCCAGTTAGCAGTTCACGCACTATCAAGAGTGTCCATCGCTCCCCAATTACGTCCAGTGATCTGGCAATGGCACAGTACTGTCCATAGACACGTTGTTTCATAATGAGACTATTTGATTTGAAATACATAAATATATGTATTTAACTTAATAACTTTAATAACATGTTTTATATACTTTATAATTATATAGTAAAATATGATTACTGAAAAAGTCAATCAAAATCTGAAAAATGCATTAACTGCTAATTTTGTATTCTCAGGATTATCAGGAATATTCCTGTTAATTGCTGGCAATCAAATAAAAAGTGAATTTGGACTTGATAATAATTTACTTCTGACGATAGTTGGAGGGGTTCTGGTCATTTTTTCTGCTCAACTTTATGTATTTCGAGCTCATCCCACAAGACAATCATTGATGGGGTGGTATGCATCAATCAACGATCTCGGTTGGGTGCTCGGAAGCATCCTTGTATTAGCACTACAACCTGTTAATATTTCTTTGATGGGAAATTTAATAATAATATTTGTTGCCTTCCTAGTTCTCACGTTTGTAATTCTACAATTAAACGCCTTGGCCGAAGAAACAATAACCCACGAATTAGTGAGAGAGCTATCAATCCCAGTAGAGGATTTATGGCCAATCATCTCGGATGTTGATGGATACTCGCAATATGCGACCGGACTCTCATCTTCAAAAGTAATTAAAGGGGAGGGGGTTGGCCTAGTTCGAAGATGTTACGATCTTAAGAAACAGGGTTGGAATGAAGAATGCATTCAATGGAAAGAAGGTAGATCTTACACAATGAACGTAGATACTTCCGACTATCCGTACCCATTCAAAAAATTTCAAGGAACATGGTCCGTGACCCCAGTAGACGGCACAAAATCCCTGATTTCGTTAAAATATGATTATGTTGCCAAGTATGGAATAATTGGCCAATTACTGATGAGGAGAATGTTCGGAAAAGTGGCAGACGATACTATAAACGATATAATTGATGCATATGCAAAAAAAGCCGAAGAAATTAAAGTCCTTGCATAAAATTCTCAACTACGCGCATCCTTGCAGAAAAGCCATTTACCGATCTTTGACTGTTCACTCTGTTGAGATTTGACCAATTTAAATGATGATACGATGAGCCTCGCCATTACATTACATTGGTCCGCAATTACTACAACCACCAGGGGGTGGACTACCGGTTACTATTTTGACTTCTAAGTATGGAGACCAACTGGTCCAAGTCAATCCATTATCATCTGAAACTCTAGCTTTGATTCGTACGTCTAAATAA
This sequence comes from Candidatus Heimdallarchaeota archaeon, assembly GCA_022574115.1. GTDB lineage: Archaea > Asgardarchaeota > Heimdallarchaeia > Heimdallarchaeales > Kariarchaeaceae > LC-2. Next base: position 1,337 of record JACZSS010000370.1, read on the forward strand.
GTGGGGTCAGTTGGAAAATCATATCGATGACTAACTCCGATATCTTGACCCGCAATCATATTGATTTGCTGATAGTCATTTAGACCTGTTACAACATTTCGTCCCCAATCAATTTCCAATAATAGGGGAACTGAGCCACCAGGATGAGTAGCACTGAACCACCATCCTCTTGTATGATACATTTGTACCTTTGTGGGACCACTGGGTTTTAGTGGAACTGTTGGATCAAAATTTTGAACATTCACATTGTAAGCAGTAGACCAAGGTGTCCACTCATTAGCAGCAACTGGCCCGAAGGTCGCTCGAAATTTAACTTGTTTTAATCCGACTGATAAAAATATATGAGATCTTATTAATTCTTGATCAGACACCCCACTTACGATTTCTACTGTGCCATCACCCCAATCAATTTGATAATTCATTGGTGCTGTCGCTGGATCTAAATTCCCCATTGTAGCGTCATCTATTTGAATCCATTCATAGACATCGGTGTAGCTAGTACTGAAAGTCCAAGATCCTAATTGATATGGGTAATGGACGGAAGTTGCACCTGTAGGTGTTTTGGCTTGAATAACCTTATAAAAGATATCATTCATTAAACCAGCAGTTACTTTGACTGCGAGAGGTAAAAGATAATTTATAGCTATGTCTCGATCAGAATCCGGAGATCCTCCATCGACGTAATTCAAATATGTTGCCGAATGATGAGCTGTCCAATCAAGCCAACCCCAGAATTCATATGGACTGCAATGACCCGTATTATTATGGTTGCATAAGGGGTCATTTTGATCTATTTTATATATACCACTCTCTGTAACACTAACAGCGTTGATAATATTGTCGTCGCGGAATCCTGATGACGCATAGCCTTCAAATTCGCTATGTGAGTTTAATGGATGCAATGTCGTATGATGGGGTTCAGCCATATCAGCAATTAAATGAAGAATTCCTCCAAATTTGTAAAATGCCGTCTCATAGTCTCCAAGGTTAAAAATAGCCTGGGTAATTCCCCAACCTCTCATTGCCTCATCCGCTGCACTGGCAATAAATGGAAGGCCTTCATGAGACAACCAATCCATATAGTGGTCCGCTGCATCCACACAAAGCGTAAAACCGAATACAGGATAGCAGGGGGCCTCTGATTCCGTAGACGCTGTAAACATGGTTGCCATGAAATATTCAAATAATATTCCTACAGGTTTGCGGTTATCTTGATGGAGAAGGTCGACTGCTTCCTCAAATATAAGATCATGAGTAGGGGGATAGAGAATTGGATTGGTTGGGTGTGGTTGTCCAACCCACCCTGATACAATCGCTGGGGAATTAAACGTAGCTAACAAACTAAAAAGTAATAAGATTATTTTTGAATAATTACGAATTTGAGAATAATTGTACATCTGTTAATACCTCCAGATATTTAGATTGTAATTTCATAGGGGTCTATAGTCTTAAACCTAATGAAAATTACCCTGCATCTAATTTTATCTGGTTACTAAGGTGAGTTCTTCTTAGAGTATATAAATTCCTAAGGTTTGTCAAAATTTGACATAATTTGGATACATTTAATGGTTATTTACGATCAATCGATTGAGATGCCGAGCATAGAACGGTGTTATTATCTGTGGTAACTTATCTATCGACGCTGACTCGCTTGACTTGCTCGAGATATTGCATCATGATGTTAAAGACAATGACGGAGGCAGCAAACAGCGCAACACGATAGGAAGGTGAGTGAGAGCTGGTTTGACCCATTCTTCTCTGTAGTTCACGATAACTTGATTCGATGCCAAAACGTTCCTCATACAGGAGCAGAGCTTGTTCTGGAGTTAGATTGCTGTGCTCTGGAACCACCAGAGGTACGAGGTCCATGCCACGGCATACCAGACACAACTTTAGCTTAGCTGGTGGGAACCCCTTGCTCGTCAAAATAGTCTCTGTTTCCCTCTACACACCAGTACCATCAGCAAGATTTTTCCGCAGTTTATCCCGCTTGGCCCATTCCTTCAAATCCTTGGTGTAGTCGGCGCGAATAACAAAATCCAGTTTCTGTTCATTCAGGAAATAGATCACTCCTCCATTGTAGTATTTCCCATCACCTACAACACCTGTAACCTTGTATTCATGCACCACAGACGCCATTAGGTCACGAACTACTGGTCAAAGAGGTTCAGAGTGCCATACCTTGTCCGTAGTTCGGTAACGTCTCATGAGATGAAACCCCAGGATCTGCCTCAAACCTTGTTCGAAGGAGTAAAGGGTAACATAGGAGAAGAACAGCTTGGTGCTGTGCTTCTGCCGGTCTCGTATCAGATAGGAGGCTAGCGTCTCTTCACCAGGGAGAGGAACTTCCTCCTCTCCGTAGTAGGGGTCGTTGTGCTCATCCAGAGCAAGGTACAAACCGTTGGGTGGCTTCACATCACGGTCTCTTTGCATTTTTCTTCTCTTTTTCAGCTTCCTACGTTTCTGATTTGTAAGCTTAGGTTCCCTCGTCTGCTTTTGCACCTTTCTTTTCATGAAGTTTGGGTAATGCAAAGCAGGTAGCTTTTGCATAGAGAATTCGTTGTTTGAGGTCTCAAGTTCACCTGGTGTCAATTTACTTACCCGAACATTGACAGTTTGTTGATCGGGTAAATTGAATCCGTATTTTACAGCGTATTTCTTTCTGGCATGCTCTCCGCTGATACTGTCGAGCGTTACTGCAAGAAAGTAACTGTTCATCTCTGGTGTTCC
>JACZSS010000371.1 GCA_022574115.1 Candidatus Heimdallarchaeota archaeon
ACCGGCTAGTTTTCCATGAACTCCCTCCTAGCGTATGAGAAATATCAATAAGTCCCTTTGGTACGCGTTGCCAGCTAGATAATAGCACTCGTGAGGCAAAGGGAAGTGCGGCAAGAGTTTGAACTCCGATGATAAAAATCCAAATCGTATCACTGAATCCAGTTATCTCACGGTAGGTTAGAAGTATTGCAAAACTAAGGGTAATTGCCGACGTGCCCATGGGTAAAAGGGTTAAAGTCAGTAGGGAGGAATCAGCCCATTTGCGATGTCCGGTATAATAGCTAAGACTTATCACTATCGTTGATAGCACAATAGTAAGTATGGACACTGATGCCGCAAAAAAGAGTGTATTTATAAGCACTCGAACGGAAGATGTGCCCAAGAAACGATCATAACTTCCGGAAAACAGTTGGTCAGTAATATATGCTGGAGCATCGATCAAACCAATGACAGTATTTTGGATAACTGAAATAATCGGGGACCACGTTACTAATATAACGATCAACAAGTAAAACGATGCAATTCGCTTTTTAGATTTATTTTTTATTGGGGGGCCACTATGCTCAAATACTGTTTTAACTCGTTTTCGAGAATAGAGAAAAATTACAAGAAAATTAATTGACAATTGAAATAATGCCAAAACCGATGCACTTTCAAAATTTAGTAAGCGTGCCTCTTTGTAAATCATCACCTCCAAGGTTTGTAATTTTACTTGGCCTAAAAGTAAGACAATTGCGAATGAATTGAAGGTGTAGAGAAAAACTAGAAGAAGCGCTGAATATACCGAGGGTAATATGTGTGGCAATGTGATAGTCCTGAATTTAGTCCAACTACTTACTCCAAGTGTATTTGCAAGATCGTGTAGCGAGGACGGTTCTGAAGCAAAAGCTCCTTCTGTGATTCGTGCCATGACAGCTATATTGTAAATGGTATGTGCAAATACGATCCCCCAAAACGAAAAGGGGTTGAATTGGATTCCAAAAATGAAGGGAATGTATCCCGTGCTCCCAAATAATAGGACAAAACCAAGAAGGATGACTAATGGTGGAAATAGGAAAGGCACTGTGATAGCTGCTTTTGTTAATTTTTCAAAATGATAATCCAATCTGGCAAGGACATATCCTGTAGGAACTCCAATGAGAAGAGTAAATGACAGAGTAATTAGTGTCTGGAGTATAGTAAACAGAAAAAACCGAAGGAAAAGGACTTGGGTGAACGTTTGAAGGATAGTTTCCGAATCAGTATCAAAAACAAGAGAGACAATTGAATATAACGGCCAATAGAAAAAATAACCAAGAAAGCCGAATAAGACGCTGGTTAATCCCAATATTGTTACTATTCGTCGAATTTCCATTTTAATGTTCCAAGGAGGCCATACCCTTGTCAGATCAATGCTTTCGTCTTCTCAGGGGGACTAAAACAAGCAAGCCCATGAAAAACAGATGTGATACTGGTACAATATCTTGGATTAAATTATCCTCATTTTCGGGTCCTTCTGCCCATACAATCTCCCAAGTATCAAGCCAGTTTTCAAGATTATTTGATAGTTGCTCACTCGTGATTTGTTGATTCAAAGGGGTGATTGATGAGTGTGGAATCGCCGCAGAATAACATTCAGGCTCCTCGATATCTTTGTGAGCCGGATACACCCAATTATTGAGATGAATCTCGGATTGAAGCTCTTCACTTATGAACCAATCAATAAACTCCTTAGCTAAATCTGTATGATCGGCATTCCTTACCAGCCCAATTCCTTCAACTTGCTGCCATCCATACAAATTGCCATCAATTGAGGGTAGAATGGAGGTCGTAGTGGTATCATCAAATAAACAAGCTCCATATGCAGGGGATGTCGAGTAAGAAACCATCATTGATCTTGATTCATCGGTGTATAGCAGATCGATCGCTTCTCCCCAGCTGGATGTTAGTCTCGTATGAACTGATAATGCTCGCCAATAATCCTCCCAATCTCCTTCAATCAAGCCGTCAACACCAGAATCATCACCATATAGAGCAATGGAGGATAAAAGAAAACCTAATCCCGGAGATGATAAGGCGGGATTCTGTACTATGAGCTGGGATGAGAATTCATCGGTCATCAATACGTTCAGATCAAAAGATGCTGGATCGATAGTTCCATTTAACGAATCTTGTAGAAACCAAAGAGATATGACACCATAGTCGTAAGGTGTCAACAAGTAATCACTAGCTAAGGAGTCAACCAAACCCGGTTCTAAGTTATTAATTCCGTTGGCAACATAAGGTGTAAGAATATTCAGTTCTCGAGCCTGACTCACTAGCACATTATCAATTCCAATTAAAATATCTGCAACGGGATCACTTTTTTCTACAGCGGCTCGTGTGACAATTGAACCAGCATCAGCTAAAAGCACCACATTAATTGATCCTGAATCGAGATTTGCATACGTCGCGAATGCCTCCGCATAATCAAAACCAGGATCGGCTAATAATGATTCGTATGTATAAATTGTCAATTCAGCACCATTCTGGATCTTCACTGCACCGTTGATTCCAAAATATGGTAAAATCAAAACTACAAAAATTGTAGCGAATACTCTCGTCCGCATATTTGACCTTCCAACTATTATTATATTAATTATATTGTACACCCATATAACCCCCATATAAGTTGGTTTTATGAAATTTCCCTGTGAATTAATAGCTGAACCGTATATCGCGCACTTACGAGTTACGGTTGCTAAAACCCTTAAACAAGACGGCTTAACACAACAACAGATTGCAAAATTACTAGGCGTGAGCCAACCAGTTGTCAGTGGATATCTTAGAAAGAATAAAATTTTTACTGGTCCAAAAGAAATTAGCATCCAAGCAGAAAATGTGGGCAAACAAATTTCTTCAATATTAGTGAAATCAGGCGAAAATGGCACTACAGATGCTATCGAGATGGGATGCAGAACATGCAAAAAGTTACGACAAGGGGGTCCTGTTTGCGTCTTTCATAAAGAGGTGGTAAAAGGTCTTAAAGAAGATTGCACCAGCTGTTGGACAAAAGATGATTTAATTCTACTACAAACAGACAAAGAGAGCTTATTATCCGAGTTGCGAAAATTTTTTAGTAAGTTTTCAGAAAAAACTAAGTTTCAAGTATTAATACCCGAAATCGGTCTTCAAATTGCCTATGGAACCCAGAATATGCTGGATGCCCAAGATATCGCAAGCTTTCCCAATCGAATAATAAAAAGAAAAAAAGGGAAACCAATCGCTGAAATCCCCATGTTTGGATCTTCAGAAACGATGAGTAAAATTCTTTTACAGAGTCGAAGTGTTAACCAGGACGTCCGTCTCGTAATTGGAGTTAAAACAAGTGATTGGTTGATTCAAAGGTTAATAGAACACCAGGTAACTATGGTGACTACTAATGATTTTGAGCAAAACTACACCAATATTATCTCTCATCAAATGAAAGGCGATCTTCCACTAGCTATTGTAAATGTTGACGAAATCGGATATGAATCCATCTGTTATATTTTCTTCGCTGAAAGTGAAACTTTGGAAAATTTAACTGTGAAATTGATTAGTTATTAGAATCTCTTGGTTTGTAGCCTATACAAAAAATAAATTTCCTTATTACCTCTTTTGGAAGTTCAAAATCAGAGGAGACTACTATAATTAGCAGAGGTGTTAAAATAGAGGGAAAGATCACCAGCAGTGGCAATATTAGAATAGATGGGGAAATACAAGGAGATATTTTTTGCGAAAGTAATATAACCATTGGAGAAGATGCAAAAGTCAATGGGCAAATAAATGCAAATGTTATAACGATTGGTGGTAAGGTTAGTGGAATTGTAAGAGCAAAAGACAAATTGATTTTAGATTCTAAAAGTAATCTCAAAGGAGATATTTTTACCAAAAACTTAGTGATTGAAGAAGGAGCTAAGTTTGATGGTAAATGTAAAACAGGAGATTCGATAGACATAGGGGAGTCCCAAGAAACTAATAGACCAAGCACTACCATTACCAAGTAACCAATAAATGTACATCTTAGAAAATATAAGAAATAAGAGCAGGCTCTTTTA
>JACZSS010000372.1 GCA_022574115.1 Candidatus Heimdallarchaeota archaeon
CTGGCTCACATTTACCCGCAGAGGATAATGGAATAATACTTGTGGATGGACTGGGTAATTACTTTAAAGGCTTAATGCCGGTTTCTTCAACCTCAATGACATCATGGGACAAATTAGGTAAACAATATTTCTTTGACACTCAAGTTCAAGATTATAAACAATTTTTGGCTAATTTTATTACTTTTCAAGAATATGGAGGATTTCACGGAAAATTATTAATTGATCCGGTGCACGGGCCAATGAAAGATTATCTGCTATATGTTTTGGACAATCCTGCAACGACAATCGTAGAACTGAATTTTGAGGAGGATGACCTGTTTCCTGGGAGAATTTCAGAGCCAACTCCTGATAATTTGAAATGGACCTCGCTTAAAGTTAAAGACGAAAATTGCGATTTGGGTATTGCAACTGATATGGATGGGGACAGAATAATTTTCATTTCAAAAAATGGAGACGCTATTTCGGGTGATTACATTGGGGCTTTATTTGCAAAGTGGATCTGGCAGAAAGATCCCAGTGCAAAAGTTGTAGTTCCAATTAATACATCGGCGATAATTAATCATGTTGCTGATGAACTTAATGGTACAATGATTTATTGTAAGGTTGGTCCTCCAAGTATTATCGAGAGTATCCGGGACAACAATGCAAAATTTGCATTTGAAGAAACTGGCAAATATATTTTTCCAGAAACTGCGATTTGGCCAGATTCTGCGGTTTCCCTAATTTTCTTATTAAGCGGACTGGCAAAGAAGAACTCTACGTTGGAGAAGGAATTGAATTTATTTCCTAAACTTTTTGCAAAGAAAATCAAGTTACCATGCTTAAGATCGATTGCTCCCGAAGTTATGAGAATTGTTGAATCAGAACTGCTACAGTCTTTGGAAGGGATCAAAAAAATAGAAACGATGGACGGTCTACGAATTAACTTTACAAATCTCTCCTGGTTGTTAATACGCCCATCAGGTACTGAAGACTATGTTCGTATTTTCTCCGAACACGGAGATCCCGATAAAAATGAAGAGCTTAGCAATTTGGGCAAATCACTGGTCTTGGAAGCACTGAAGTACTTAGCTTCAACAGAATAAAAACAAAATATTGGACACTATAGTAGATATTAATTCAAATTAAATAACCAAAAAATTAGAGTTATGGCTGGGATATTCAAAAACAATGATATTCGAGGGACTTACCCGATACAACTGGATGAAGAAATTGCTTTTAAAATTGGGTATTTGTTTGGCTTGAGGCTACCAAGCTCTGCAAAAGTTATCATTGTTGGTGATTCACGATTATCGACTCCAGTTATTAAAAAATATCTTACGATCGGCCTAATTGAAGCAAATTGTATTGTACTGGATGCGGGCATGGGTCCTACTCCACTGACTTATTTTGGAGCTAAGATGGATAAGTCGATCCTTGCTGGCATTATGATTACCGCATCACATAACCCCAAGGATGACAATGGTATTAAAATTTGCAACGAGGAGGGTGAATCCTATCATTACGACAATCTTTACCATGACATTGAATTGTCCTTGGACAACACACCTGAACTAAAACATCTCCTTGATGAGACAAAGCTGATCGATGCAGTTAATATTCGGAAAAATTATTTTGATTTTTTAATATCGAAAATAACAATTTCGAACAGTTTGACCGTTGCAGTAGAGTTTGGGAATGGAGCGACGCGAGATTTCGGTGATATTATCACCGAATTGTCTTGCAATTTACTACCCAGTCGCCAAGCCCCGGACGGAAATTTTCCTACTATTCTGCCGGATCCAACTAAGGCGGTAACTTTTGCGCGCATAAAAGAAATAGCGGTAAATAAAAAAATCGATCTAGGAATTGCATTTGACGGTGATGGGGATCGTGTTGGCTTCCTTACACCCAAAGGTCACATTATATCTCCGGACAAGATTACAATGATGTTAGCTTCATCACTAATGGAAAAATTTGGATCTGTTTCTGTTTTAATAGATGTTAAAATTTCTAATGCAACCGCCGAATATATCCAAAGTTTGGGTGGAGTGGTCGATCTCACACAAGTAGGTCATTCATGGGTGCATGAGAACCTGGTTCAGTCAAATTTTGATTTAGCAGCCGAGTTATCTGGCCATTATTATTTCAACAAGGGATATTTGGGATTCGACGATGGGTTGTATACTGCCCTCGTTTTCCTGGAATTAGTTGATACATTAATTTCTAAAAATATAGATCTTGACGATTTTGTTACCAATCTTCCTCAGTATGCATCGACTGAAGAATTCAGAATTAGTATGCCTAATTCACAACAAGATGTGATTCTTGAACGGTTAAAGTTGTTGGTTGCAAAAGAAAATGGCAAGTTGATAGACATTGACGGGGTCCGAGGCGAATTCTCAAAAGGTTGGTTTATTGCGCGTAAAAGTGGAACTGAGGAAGCCCTCTCATATAGGATTGAGGGTTTTACTCAAAAAGATTTAGCTGAATTAAAATTGAAGGTTGAAGAATTGATTCAATAAATAATGAAATATCGAAAGCGTCACTGACATATCTCTTTTAACATACTCGTTGCTCATAAGTTATACCGGAGTGATAAATTATACCTGTTGCAAATCCAGAACATAGAATTATCGCAAGAAATGTATTAGTTAACGTTTGGGTATGCCGAAACTGCTATGCTCGGAACCCTCTGAATGCAAGACGATGTCGCAAAAAGAGATGCCGATCTACGAATCTTCGACCAAAGAAAAGAGATTAGCTTAAAGATTTTATATATAAATGAAAATAAAAAAAGACGAGGCAAAAATAAATTCGCCTCTTTTTTATATAGCTTAAATTCGGTTGAACGTTGTATAACTTATGTTCTTAGGCCTTTCCTTGATATTTCCAAGTAAGGCTCCGATCACAAATTTCACCGATTTTGCATCGGCTTCATCTAGCAGTCTTTGAGTAATCACGCCGTCTAAGACGAGTGATTCAACACCTTCAGTAATTTTAAGAGTTTCATAAACTTCTGAATTTTTTACAGTAATAATCGGTTTATGAGATTTACCAATTAAAACTGCCTTAAGTGTGGTTTTTGTTGTTTCGACAATTTCGATAAGGGGGTCTGGAACTTCGATCTTGTGTCTTTCATAAGATCGACCTCGATCTTGAGTTCGCTTGCCAAATCGACCTGAGGATCTTTTCTTAAAATCGCTGCGATCCCGATCTTTGGGATCTTTTCGATCATCTCGATCCGTTGAACGTCCCTTATCACCTCTTCCTGATACTTTTTGCTTAAATTTCGAAAGGCGAGATCGTCCATTTTTACTGTCCTTGGGTGTTGATTCGCGTTTTGTAGTTTTGAATGAGCCTCTCTCATTCTCAAGAAATTGTCTTACAGTATTGTTTTCCGTTAAAAATTTGGAGTCTAAAAGCTTCGTTTTATTTTTTAGCGCATCTTGCACTTCACGATGTGAGAGATCTTCAATTTCCTTCTTGAAAGGTGCTCTTGCAACAAAATCAATTCTTGTCATCAGTGCCAATTCTTTCAAAATGAGGTCTCCCCCACGATCTCCGTCTAGGAGAGCGGTGAGTTCTCTACTTTTACCTAAATTCTTGATTGTCGAGGGAACCTTAGTTCCCTGAATTGCTATCGTATTCTCAATTCGCATATTAAGTAAATTGATGATATCTGCCCGTCCTTCTACCACAATTATTTCATGATCTTGATAAATTCCAGAACCTGCTGGCAGTTTTTCAGGTCCAAACTCCACGATTTTACCACGTTTTGAATCCTTTTCAACCTTTGCAGAGAGGTCGTCTACCGCTTGTTTTGATTGAATTTCCCAATTTTTCATAATTTCTGCTGCTCGTTTTGAAATTGCATTTCGCTTTTTTTGACGAACATCATCTAATGATTCAAGTGAAATCTTACAGTCACATGGACCCACTCTGTTAACTGATTCGAGAGTAGCTGCAATAATTGCTGTTTCGATTTTATTCATACTTGACGGTAGGATGATTCTTCCTTGAGTTTTACCTTTCTTGACGGATAGTTCCAATTTAATTCTGCCAATTCGGCCTGATTT
>JACZSS010000373.1 GCA_022574115.1 Candidatus Heimdallarchaeota archaeon
GAGATATCATTTTACGCATAAAAATAGATATCCAAGAATAGGAATTATTTTATTCCACCATGTCCATGGCAGTCAAATGTTAGCCCTTTTATGCACCGAAATACAATCATCTTTGGCGTGATCTCTCCTCCAATTTCCAAATCCACAACGTTTGATAACTCGAACCCCTGTGTAGTGCAAGACAGGAAAAACGGAAAGATTATCTTCCCGTACATAGCCAGGCTACACTTTCGAGAGCAAGGTTGCAGAAATTGAAGATCACGCCACCTTATGTCTTGTTGGGAGCATGGGAGTGGTATTGGCCATGAATAGTATATACGGCCCTCCTATAGCCATGAAACGATAGGTGGGGGTGCATATAAATAAGGGAGAGGGTAAATGGAGAATATGAGTTTCAACTCTACTGGCAATCTTCTGGCGATGATCGTGAATCCTCACCAGGTAGCTTTTCTCTTTTTACCTAAGCTAAGGTGCTTACATGAAATTGAAAATGGGGGGACGCTTTTCAGTTTGATACAAATATTGGGGAGGACCAAGCTTTTTCTCCATCCACTTGAATGATACGCACCCAGTAGTGACCAGGTAAATCATCTATCCTGCTAAAACTAAATTTTACTGATTTTTTCAGTTTATCCGTATACGGTTTAATTTCTATGACCTTCTCAACCTCACCCAATTTTTTCACAAAGGTGTTAGTTAAGGTTTGTATTCTTACTTCTGTATTTCCCTGTAAGGAATTAAATTTCAGGATCGAGTTAGTATTTACGTTTTTTAATTTAAGAATGATACCATCATAGTCACCTGCAGTTGACGAAGTGAATTTGACTGAAGTTTCATTTTGTTCAAAAATTCCCTACCACGGCAGGTCAAACCCAAATGGTTGTACCGAGATGATTGTTGCATCTTCGATGAGTACACTTCCATCCCATGACAAATTTCGCCTCCGTGCTTTCACACGTGCACCACGCCATTGGATTTTGATCCAATTTACTTCACCCTTTTCATGAAGTGGTTGGTAACTGTGAATGATCTCCTTGTTTCGATAAACATCTATTGTTTCAATGTTTTCTGTTCCATGAACCTCAACACTAATGTCTAATCCATCTTCAGCAGTTATATGGTCACCCATGATGGCTCCATTAATTATAAACCTGAGGATAATTCGTGGTCCGCTAGTTCCATAAACATGTCGCTTTTTGAATGCATCCCATAAAGATTCCCTAGTAAGTTCATTCGCATACACTCCTGTAAGTCCAGATTTAACTGCTTCAAGTTTGGATACTGCAAAACCATTACCTGGTCGACCAGAATGAGTATCAGAACTAGCTATGAAACCTGTTATTAATCCCATATCTAGAGCTTCTTCGGCAAACCATTCAAAATGACCATGAACGGATGCAATTTCGATAAATGGTGTCAGACTTTCATCAAACACATCTAATGAGGCTCTGCGGCCTCCAATATGTGGAATGATCATAACATCGCTTTGTCCCTTAAACTGGTTGTACAATTCGGAAACTGGATATCGATCAGTGTCAAGATCGGACTTGTCTGGGATTAACGCATGCGAGCTTCGATGAATTTGTTGATCATCATTGAGGAAATAAACATTGTGATCTCCACCTGCTGGCGGACTTCCGGACCACTCATATCCTAAGAATGTAATATATTGATCTGGTTGATGGAATTCCTTGATTCTTCTCTGTGTGTTTTCCCAAATTGGGATGGTTATTTGAAAATCATTTGCTGCATGGCTGATGAAGTCCAATGCTGCATATTTTTTTCCAAATTCTAGATATTCCTCAATCGTTCCACTACCTACAGTTTCTCCTGTTTGACCGTGCAAATCACCCCAATATAAGGTGAGATCTTGCTTTATATCTGACACCAAGATTGGATTGGACAGAGTTTCAATACCAGTTTTGGGATCGGTGACCTTCACAAATTTCTTCCCAGCTGTTGAAAAAGTTATAGAGTTAATTCTGACACTACCTTTATCTTCTTTTGTAAATTCGACTTCTTGAGAAAATGCTCCATCATCACCGCTGACCTGTAGCTTGCCTTCAAAATTTACCACTGCATTTCCATATCTATCATCTACCCTGAGTAATGTCCAAAGCATTTCACCAATGACAACTTCTGGTTTAGCAACAGCAAATAATTTTGCAGCCTTACCCGCTAAAATATTTATTTTTGGTGAACTGGGGAGATTCTCGTATACATTGGTCCCAAATGGATCTAAAAGGACTAAAAATTCAATTCCATTTTCTACATATGTTTGTGACTCCCAACCTTTGCCGCCTTCACCTGTGTATCCAATAAATATTGATATTTTGTCACCAGGGGCGAGATAACCATCAAATACTTTTAGAGTAATTGCCGGAAAAAAGGGTCTCATGTATCCGTTATGATCAAATTCGGTTTTAAATCTCGCATCGGAATTACAAGTGACCTTAATATAACCTTGACCTTGAGGATTGTCCAGTTGTGGAATACCAAATGAATTAGAAACTGGCCAAGCAATCTTTATGTGACCTCCATCATCAATTCCAAAAACCCCGATAGTTATCTTGAATTCCGCCTGAAAGAATGAACCAGCAACTAAATCCATGACTGGCAAGAATTCAACTTTACCAAATTTTGTCTCAATATATTCTGTAGAGTATGTACTCATCATAGTCTATGGTGGAGGAAATGAAAATTACGATTTAACATTAATTGATAAAGAGTAGAAAAAAAGCTGTTATATTCTTTTCAGCATTGATTATAAAAATCCGGCAATCCCTTCTGCTATTTGACGACCGATTCCGGATTGATCTGCATCCTCATGGTCTGCCCTGTCTCTTAGATACAATAACCCATTTGTTTGGTTTGTTTTGGGAATTATTTGTTGGATGATCTATCAAGGCCTAGACACGCATCACAATTTTCCATAATAAATTTTTCTTCGGATCATCTAAAAACTTTAGAGCATCGATTAATCTCTGCGATTTCTACTTAATTGTTCACGAACTTGGGGAATGCCACCATAAGGGCCATTGTTATTCCCGCGAACATTAAAAATAAAAAAACTAGAAGAATCGAAGTTTGTGAAGAAAGTATTTTAATCGTTGATTCTTATGAATTTTGTTGACTCTTCTTAGTTTGGAAGTATCTTTAATTTATATAATTACAGGAGTTATTTCCATACCTCCTGCTCTATCTATAACAAAATATTACAGACAAACTAAGATTATCGATTTTGCCCATTATTCGGTTGTATTTTTCTTCACTTTTGGTCTCTTTCCAATTGGCCTCCTCTCCCTTTTTGATCTTGGGATCACAGTTTATGTTATACTTCTCAAATTCCTCTTTGCAGGTTTTATACTAATCTGGATGTTTGTATTTCTTTTTCTCACAAAAATCATCTGGGAGAAACCACCTATTTTGTTAACCGGAGGTGTTACTCTGATTGGGATTGCTTTACTCATTATTATATTATTCTCTAAGCCCATCGATCCGAGTCTTTATATTGATCCTTGGGGCTCTATTCCACATAATAATTTTTTCACAGCATCCATAACAATTGGTTTTGTAACAAACTCTGGCATTTTACTCTTTTCATCCAATCAGGCGATAATTTTCTTGATCTATTCTGTTTTACTTAGTATTTTCAAAATTTATGTTTATTCTTCATCTAACATTCCGGGACTAGCAAACACTCATTACAAAAGAGAACACTTAATTGCCCAAATGTTTGTATTTTGCACGTTTGTTTTTTGGCTACCTTGGATAAAACTCAATCTACTAGGGACGATTTGCGGATTGCTCTTTGTGGTCAGCTCGACGTATATAGCTATTAGACATCCAGAAAATATCCTTATTAATCACGTTCAAATTACAAGGGCTTTGAAATTGTATCAAATGCAAGATAAAACTGAAAAGAGATTACCCATATTAATCCAACCTCCCGTAAAATTGGTGGAATATCTTGAACTGGCTCAACGCGCAACTGCAAGAATTGCCTCGGTGGATCATCGTTCTGTATAATCTGTTCGAAATCTGCTCTA
>JACZSS010000374.1 GCA_022574115.1 Candidatus Heimdallarchaeota archaeon
TAAACCAACACGTCTTAATGGAATTTGGGGCCTTTGGGGGATTAATCGGAGGATTAATTGGTTTTTATGTCCAGCCGTGGCCAATGGCTGATTTCATGGGGGCGGCGATTTTTATCACGGCGTATCACATACTTTCAGGATATGTATCACTCCATGTTAGAACCAAAAGCTCGAGGGCAATCATGAACTTAATGGAACTACAGCCGCCCGAAGCCCGAGTGATCAGAAATGGAAAAGACAAACAACTACCAATCGAAGAAGTTAAGCTAGGAGATCGTGTTAGGGTGAGACCTGGAGAAAATATTCCAGTAGATGGAAAGATTATTGAAGGCAATTCATCGGTTGATCAAAGTTTAGTTACAGGAGAATCCATTCCTGTCATCAAGGATGTGGGTGATGATGTAATAGGTGGTTCAATCAACCAGTACGGAACTTTATTAATCCAAGTCACAAAAATAGGAGAAGAAAGTTTTCTTCAGCAAGTGGCTAAATCTATCAAAGAAGCACGTGCATTAAAACCTGGAATTCTGGCAGCAGTGGACCGAGTTCTCAAATACTTTGTCCCAGCAGTACTTTGGGCTGCCGTAATTGCCTTTTTTATATGGACACTTGGTGCTTGGATTATGATCGGTGAACCCAACCTGAGCCGTGCAATTTTTGCTACACTTGCTGTTTTAGTACTCGGTTACCCTTGTGCATTAGGAATGGCAACACCTTTGGCTATGATCCGTGGTGGAGGACTTGCCGCTCAAAGAGGTATTTTGATGCGATCTGGAGAGGCTTTTCAAGTTTTTAAAGATGTGTCAATTGTTGCTTTGGATAAAACGGGTACCATAACGGAAGGTAAGCCCTCGGTGGTGGAAATTATTCCGACCAATGGAACGACCAAATCGACATTAATGACTATTGCAGCTGCAGCTGAACGGATCTCTGAACATCCATTAGCTCTCGCTATTGTCAAATACGCTCAGTTACAAAATTATGCATATGATAATGTTGTGTTGGAAGAGTTTCAGGCGATTTCTGGATCCGGAATCAGAGTGTTGGCAAATCAATCCACAATTGTGCTCGGAAGCCCTAGATTTCTCAGAGAGGAGCTGATTAATTTACAACCAGTGGCTAATCAGATAGCGGAAATGGAAAATAAAGGATGGACAGTAGTTGGTGTGTCGAAAAATAAAAAATTATTAGGGTTAATATCGATTGCCGATACTATCAAGGACGATGCAAAATCTGCTATTAACGAGATGAAAGCGATCGGACTAGAACCAATATTGATCACGGGAGATAGTAAACTTGCAGCAAACTTTATAGCTTCACAGGTAGGAATTTCTAATATTGTTGCCGAAGTATTACCTCAGGAAAAAGCAGAAAAGATTCGTCAATTACAACAAAATAATTCGAGAGTAGCTATGGTTGGTGATGGGATTAATGATGCACCTGCATTAATGCAAGCTGATGTTGGAATCGCCTTTAATTCAGGAACTGATATAGCAATTGAGTCTGCAGATATAATTCTTATCAACAATGATCTGATGGGCGTAGTCAACGCTTACCATATTGGAAAATCGAGTTTTACAAAAACTAAACAAAATGTCTTTCTTGCATTTACTTTCAACGGCGTTGGAGTGCCTCTTGCGATGACAGGATTAGTCCATCCGGTATTTGCAATGTTAGCTATGGCCGCAAGTGTAACTGCTGTACTCTTAAATTCGTATGGTGGAAGACTTATTCCTTCCAAAGCTGAAGGAACTTCAGTTCAATCCTCACAGAACAGCGCATCTGGTCAATTGAAGACTCATCAGATAAGTTATAGAATTCCAACAATACATTGTCAAGGATGTGTAGATGGTTTGAAAGAAGCCTTAGAAGAACTTCCAGGTGTAGTTTCGGTTAATGGTGATGCGAAATCAAAAATATTAGTTTTGGATTTTGTAACTCAGGATGTTAATTTTAAGAAGATAAAAAAGTCTATCAAAACCGCTGGCCACAAAATTGAGCAAGTGTTACAATGAACAACGGGACACTGGAAAAAGGAGAAGGGTTCATTTCTTGGTCATAGCATTAACAGAGCTCACAAATCAATGCCGAACTTAGTCAAAAATTAAGGAATAAAATAAAGCAAGAACCCTTAGTCTGAAGAATAAAGATAAGATAGCCCTGAAAATATACTTGTCTGTGGTAAAACCAAATCTCCCGGGGGATACAAAGCCACAAATTGAGCCTTCGAAAAAAAGCTCTGTTCTTTTGGCTACGGCAGCTGGTGCTTGTTGTGGAGCACCTTTGGTTGCAGCGGGAGTAGTTGGAGTTTCTACATTAGGAATTTTTGCTGGCTTTACAGCTATAGTTGTTGGGATTTATAAAGTGTTTACCAACTAAAACTGGTGTGCTAATTTCAAGGTAGTATTTTCTGTTGATCGCAGGTCGGTAATGAGCTAAGTTCGACGCGTAAGAATCGAGGGTAAATTAAAAAAAAATCAGGGAAACCATTTGGACTTTTTTTCAGTCCAAATAGCATCTGAATTTGATGATGTTGAGCTATTGAATTAGAGAACAACTTTGTTTCCGCATATATTGCAGAAGATTGCCTTTAGTGAATTTTTAGCACCGCAAGAGGCACAAAACTGATTTGACATTTTAGTCACTTGGTTTACTTCATTTGAATTTCCTTTTGGATCTGCTTCTTTTGGTCCTATAAACTCTTCACTAGCTTGACCGGTTTCAACGGGGGTTGGTTGTTCGGCGTTATTGGATGGTGTAGTCCGAGTAACGGTAAGAACGTCATTCGATGGCGGAGATTGGGCAGTTGTTGACGATTGTAGGTTTTGGATGCGTGGATTTTGTGCAGTAATCCTTGCAACTTTCGCATTCATATTGTTTTCAGTGAGTATAATTACAATGTAAACTGGTACGGCTATTACCGGAACCAGAAAGGTGAATAAGCCCCAGGTCATTCCATTTTTGCCTCTCTTTCAGGCATCCTTGGAAACGAAAACTGATAAAAGGATTAGTGCGACAAGACCAACGATTAGGGGTAGTTGGACATGCATGTCTGCTCTACTCAAGGAAAAGTGACCTGAGTCACCTCTTCCTACATTATTTTGATAATTATGTTCAGAATATGAGTGATGTTCTTTCATATTGATCTACCACATAATAGGTTTCATCAATATCATAAATCTACACCTAAAATTAATCACAAAAAAAAACTCAATTTATCCTGATTTGGTGAGAGAGGAACCAACCATAAATTTTTCCAAGATGCAATTATTTTCTGAGGCAGGGTCTAGGTGAGTGACTCAATAAATTAATTTTCTTCGACAGAACAAATTGAATCACATGATCGGAAAACTTAGTGGTGTAAACTTCATAACTAGGATTTTGTCTCTCTATGAGCATATTCATCAGTATAATCTTCGAAGATGTGATCAATTATGCCACTCAAATCGCCGAAGGTCTGAATGCTGCTCACAAGAAGGGTGTCACCCACAGAGACATCAAGAGTAGTAACATAATGATTACTGATGAGAAGCAAGTAAAGATCATGGACTTTGGGGTGGCAAAGGTCAGAGGTGGAGCACAAGTAACTAAAGTCGGGACGACACTTGGAACGGCTGCCTACATGTCACCAGAACAGGCTCGGGGAGAAGAGGCTGACCATCGCAGTGATATTTGGTCTTTTGGTGTGGTTCTTTATGAAATGTTGACTGGAAAACTTCCTTTTGGTGGTGACTATGAACAGGCGGTAATGTACGCCATTATGAATGAGGAGCCCCAGCTGGCGGACGAAGTTCCTTCAAACCTACAACCCATCCTTAGAAAAGCTTTGGCTAAAGACCAGACCGAACGATACCAGAATATTGACGAACTGCATTCGGATTTGAAGTCATCAGAAGAAAGTAGTACAACTCGCACTAAGGCCGCCAGAAAAGTTAGGAAGCAAGGTGCGTCCAACAAAACAACCCTTTATTTAGGTGGTGCAGTAGTTCTACTTGCAGTGGCTTATTTCCTCAACCGCAGCCAACCAATCGATTCCATCGCTGTATTG
>JACZSS010000375.1 GCA_022574115.1 Candidatus Heimdallarchaeota archaeon
GAGTTTAATGTGGCAATTACGTCTAGTGCAAATTCAGAGGCTAAAACCGGTATGGAGGGGATCTTACCATGATCCTCAAGTCGAGTTGCTAATCCCTGAAGATCGGGGGTCAAATCATTAATCACATTTATTCCAATGCCAACAATTACTTCACTTAACATATTATCTGACACCTTAGCTTCCACCAATATACCAGCTACCTTTTGGATTCCAATTAAGATGTCATTGGGTGGTTTTATTTGACAGTCAACATACCTCCTCAATATCTTATTAACTGCTTTAACAACAGGAGTAGATAATTCCTGAACTTCCGCCGTAATTTTATAACCGATTGAGAGCCAAATACCACCTTCTCGTGAAAACCATTCATGACCCTTTGTGCCACGCCCCTTTTCCTGCACAATGGACAATACAACCGCTCTCTCATAAAATCTGAGGAGGTCTGATACAAAATCGTTGGTCGAATCACAGATCGCAATCGACCGTATTTCAAAATCAAATGCCTTGATCGCGTCTTTTACCAAAGCTTCATGCAGGTTCCCAATAAAAGTCAGATGGTTCGTTGCGGTTCGCCTTCCCATTAATCCTAATGTTCTTCCAATTCTATCAGAACATGGAAGGTATCTTTGGGATGAAAGAAAATTACCCGCTTTCCTTTTGCCCCTATACTTGAATCTCCAAGTGACCGGATTCCGGTTGATTTCAACTTCTCAACCATTTCATCAAAGCGATCTGTTTTGATGCAGAGGTGATGGATGCCACCCCCTCGCTTTGAGAGAAAATTACTAATTGGAGTGTCCTGCCCATATGGGTCCAGCAATTCAATCGTGGTGTCACCAATTGCAATAAATGCCGCATTAACCTTCTGTTTTTCAATAAGATGAGTTTCACTACTTTTATTCTGAGTGAGGAGCTCGAAGAAACTCTTGGCTTTATCAATATCATCAACGGCGATAGCAATATGAGATAAGGTGTTGGTCATTTGTTATGTCGACTGATAATCAGTAGAAGTTTTGAAAATATGGATGTCTGAGTGAATAGAACCCATAATTCGGGTCAATTAAATAGTGAATGATGGTTTGTAGATACCAAAAACTGTTCGCAAAGAATTACAAATTTCTCCAAGTGTAGCTCTCAATTTGACAGCTTCAAGGACGAAAGGAAAGATATTTTCTTCTGTGCCTGCCACCTCAGCCAATCTTTTCAGTGCATGATCGACCTTTTCTTGGTCTCTGGTCTCTTTGATTTGCTTGATTTTAGCAATTTGATCCAATGCAATTTTGTCTTCCACCTTCAGCAATTCAAGCTTTTCATTTTCTTTTTGTTCGAATTTGTTGACACCAACAATTACGCGTTCTTGGTTGTTAATCTTTTTTTCGTGTTGATATGCTGATTCGCTTATTTTAGATTGAATAAATCCGTTTTCAATTGCCTTTAAAACACCGATCTCCTCAACTTCGGCAATCAACTTTTGCGCCTCTTCCTCAAGCTTTAGTGTTAGCCATTCAAGGTGATAGGATCCTGCAAGCGGATCTGCAGTATGAGTTACGCCACTTTCGTGAGCAATTATCTGCTGCGTTCTTAATGCTGTGATCGCAGATTTTTCGCTAGGCAACGAAAGAGCTTCATCTTTAGAGTTCGTGTGAAGCGACTGCGTGCCCCCTAATACGGATGCTAGGGCTTGGATCGTAACTCGTACAATGTTATTTTCTGGTTGTTGGGCCGTTAACGATGATCCTGCTGTTTGTGTATGAAATCTTAACATCATGGCCTTTGGATCAGTCGCTCCAAATTCGTTTTTCATCATGTTCGCCCACATTTTTCTTGCCGCTCGGAATTTTGCAATTTCTTCAAAGAAGTCATTATGTGCGTTGAAGAAGAACGAAACACGTTTACCAAAGACATTGATGTCCAAACCTGATTTTATTGCTCGACGAACATATTCTCTAGCATTTGCTAAAGTAAAACCAAGCTCTTCAATAGCTGTTGAACCGGCTTCTCGAATATGATATCCCGAAATTGAGATCGTATTAAATTGTGGAAATTCCTTGGAGCAGTATTCAAAGGTATCTGTTATCAATCTCATTGACGGTTCAGGTGGAAAAATATACGTTCCACGGGCAATATATTCTTTTAAAATATCGTTTTGAATGGTCCCTTGGATTAAGGAAGGGTCAACACCAGTTTCTTCGGCTACTACCGCATACATAGCTAGTAATATCATTGCTGGGGCATTGATCGTCATCGAAGTTGAAACCTCGCCTAGGTGAATTCCATGGAACAATAATTTCATGTCCTCAACTGTATCAATTGCCACTCCAACTTTCCCGACCTCACCAAATGACACAGAATCATCTGAATCGTATCCCATTTGGGTTGGTAGATCAAAAGCTACTGAAAGACCTGTTTGCCCTTTTTGAAGCAACAAATGGAATCTCTGATTAGTTTTACTTGCTGTGGAAAATCCAGAATACTGCCTCATAGTCCATAACTGTCTTCGGTACATAGACGGATAGATTCCTCTTACATAAGGAAACTGGCCTGGTGGTGGATTCTTCGCTTCAGTATCTTGGGGTGCTATACTATACTCGGGCAATTTTATTCCTGATAATGTTTCATCAATGTCCAATCAATCACATCCTCGGTTTTACATTTCCCTTGACAAAATCCACGATATCTCTAAGAGGAGAACCTGGACCAAAAATGCCTGCCACTCCTTTTGATTTGAGGATTTCCGCATCATCGTCTGGAATAATACCACCTCCAAATAAAATAATATCATCAATTGCTTTTTCTTTCATTATTTCCAAAATTCTTTCAAAAAGGTGATTGTGAGCTCCAGAGAGAACTGAGAGACCTATTGCGTGAGCATCTTCTTGAATCGCAATTTCGACTATACTCTCGGGGGATTGATGCAAGCCAGTATAGATTACCTCCATTCCTGCATCTCTTAACGCGCGAGCTACAACTTTGGCTCCACGATCATGTCCGTCAAGTCCAGGTTTAGCAATAACAACCCGAATCCTCTCGCTCGTTGACATAAATTCTAACTTCTTATTTCGATACTATGTCCTACGCTTTTCAAAATGCTTCTAATGGAATGAAAAAGATATAGTAAATTGAATTCAAGAATGAGCTAGCTGACTCACGAGCTTTCATCGTTACCCTTCGGGATCTCCAGTCGCTTCTATTACTAGCTCAAATAAGTTCCAGTAATTGGATAATATAATTATTGTTGTTAATTGAGGTTGATTGTGTAAATATTTTTAATTTGAAAGAAACTCTATGAATTTCTGATCCTCTTTAATTAATATTTAAGTCAAAGAGTTAATTGATATACAAAGCCAGTGAATTTGGTCCACGTGACGGTCCCCATCAGAACTACACTTTGGCTCGAATTTTGAGCGGAAAAGGGATACAACATCTGATAATAGATGAATCGAATTAACACAGAATTTGGTAAAATAGATAGAGACGTAGGAGCAAATTGTGATGAGTAAAGAATTAGGCGTTTTTATCCTTGTTGCATTACTAGATTGGAAAAACCCGACAACTTAGGAGGCATTGAAATGACAAGTCGTTTGGCCTATATATCACAACTTATAGCTACTGCAGGAGTTGCAGGGTTGTTGTATATAGTGCTCATAGCGTACGGGGTCGTCGCCAAATGATTGTATCAGGGACATCAACTTATCTGGAAGGAAAATACTACACAAAATCACACAAATACTGGATTTGGGGTCACGTTGTGGTTTATCGTAAGAAAATCTTAATTATTACAACGCTCACAATTTTAGCAATTGCAGTTCAAACAGTAATTCCATTACTATTTGGTCGTGCGATTGATGACGCTATCCCTGATAGAGATATCGATCAACTAATTTTGTTTGCTACCATTATTATTGCTCTTGGGCTCACACGGGCTTTTCTAACCTATATCGCAGCGATATTAAATGAACAAGTTGGACAGAATGTCGAGTTAGGTGTAAGGCTTGAACTTTTCGAAAATCTCAGTAAAAAAAGTATGAACTTCTTTAACAAAGCTCG
>JACZSS010000376.1 GCA_022574115.1 Candidatus Heimdallarchaeota archaeon
GGTTTTCTTCGGTTCCAGTTCCTGGCTCCAAATTTTTCCATTGTGTGCCATCCCAAATCTGCCATTGTACTTTAGTACCAAACACATTGAGTTTGTCTTCGGCCTTTTTAATCTCGAAAGTTCGATTCTTGTCGGCAATCCTCCAGGTCAAACCCTCTTCCACCATTTCCACAGTGGCGCCGCCGGTAAGCGTAAAGTCGTTTTCGGCAAACTTTTGTTTAAGCCCTGTTACCAGGATTTCATCATCTAAATCTCCTTGAAATGATAAATCCAGGTCGAAAAGCAGCCATGCTCCGAGCGGCTGGTCTAACCTTAGATTAAGTTGTAACTCGCTAATATTTGATTGACCAAAAAGCGAATTGTGGCCAATGTAAAAGATGTGCTCGTTTTTTCTATTTCCATCAAAAACCAATAGCGCTGGCGACACTCTGTCTTCAACAAGGACAGTATGTTCAGCAAATTTATCCTGCTGCGGCTCGCGCACAAAAATCGAAGCCAATTGAGCGGATGTCACTACCAGTTCACGCTCAGTCTCAAATATAACCGGCTCTTTTTTTCCTTCCGCGGGTGCGGCGGCAACCTGAGTACCAATTGGCACCACTGATTCGACAGAAGTGCCTGCGGCAAGTGAGAAAGTGAGTGGGACTTTGGCTGGTTGCGGTGGCAGACGTGAAGCCCCCAGTAAATCCAGAAACGCCAGAAAATTCTTCTCAGGGACCTGGTTGAGCCTTTCAATGACAATCTCGGCAAATCGTGAAAAGATGCCAATCAAGGTGGCATTTACACCTAGAGGATTTCTCGGATCGAACCCAAGCCAGGAAGGCTTTCTATAGCGTTCGAGGAGAGTCTGGACTTGCTCCGTGATTTCCTTTGCTGTCCGCGGATCTATTTTAGGATGCTTGAGAGGCATCAGCCTGCACTCCGCTCAAGGTAAAATGGATAAACCAAATTGAAGACATGAAAATCTTTACCAGCAGCTCCAAGAATGACAATTTTCTCCTTAACCATGTTGTTCGAGTGAGTAGATTTTACCTGCGATAAAAGATTTTAGAATTCTAACAAAGATTATGCGTTTGATCTAAGTGAAGGAGTAGTGAAACTAGTAGAATGCCTACTTTAAGCTTTTTTCGATAATTTTCTCTATTCTCTGAGTCATCTGAAGAAAATCTGGAGTATCTCCTTCTGAGATTCGGGCGTTATCATGAATTTGATTGATAACGAGAGAAATAAAATCACTTGAATCGTCAGATTCAATTAAATCAGAAAGAAGTATCAGTATTTCATGGTCGGGATTAATTTGTAAAATTTTACCCATCATAGGTATATTCATGCCACCTGATCCAGAACTAGTTTCCATTATTTTCATTGCGCGCTGTAAATCTGAAGAAATGCCTCCCTTGGGAGTTACAAGTCTAGCTACACTACCAACGAGTCTCTCTGATGCTTTGACATCAGTCACTCTCGTATCTAAAATCTCCACAAATTTGTTCAAAAGAACAGCGTGAGGGCCAGTTTTTTCTTTAGGGCCACTCTCTTCGTCTTCGTCAGAGTCATCTGCAGCTGATTCATCCTCACTAACCTCGGATTCGTCCTGATCAATTAGGAAGAATTTTTTCTCCTGAAATTCAGTAAGGTGCATCATTAAGAAGCTATCAATTGCATCACCCATAAGAAGCACCTCATATCCTTCCTTGTTGTAATATTCGAGGTGAGGACTCTTCTTGACCATATCAAAATCAAGTCCTGTCAGATAATATATTTCTTCCTGACCAACTTTCATTCGCTCCACATATTTTGCCAATGAAACCGATCCGTCAGATCCATCTTTAGCACTGGTATTGAACCTAAGCAAATCGATTAATCGATCTTTGTGTTTTTCGGTTCCTGCAATACCCTCCTTAAGAAATGCACCGAATTCACGGTAGAATTCAAGGTAAGCATCTTCATCATCCTTAGCCATTTTCTCAAATTCATCTCAGAGCTTCTTATGAAGATAATTCTTAATATGCGTTTGGATGCGAGTATTTTGAAGAACCTCCCTTGATATATTTAAGTCCAAGTCTTCTGCATCCACAACCCCAATAACGAATCTCATGTATTCCGGGAGAAAATCTTTGTTCTTTTCCTCAATTAAGATCTTTCGATTATACAGTTTTAAGCCCCATTCCTTGTCCCCTGAAACAACGTTTCTGGGTCGTGCTCTCGGTACGTAGAGAATCGTATAAAATTCAATTGGCACATCGGCGCTTAAGTGTATACGTACCATCGGTTCACCAAAACTACCCAAATGATTGAAAAATTCGTTATACTGCTCATCCTTCACTTCTGATGATGAGACTCGCCAAAGAGCTGTTTGATCGTTTAAGGTATCCTCTCCAAGCTTAATTGGAAACTCCACATAATTACTGTACTTTTTAACAAGCGATTTGAGCCGATAATCTTCATTGTATTCTCCGAAGTCATCTTTGAGGTGAAGAATGACTTCTGTACCGCGGTCTTCTTTATCTCCCGGATAGATCTGAAAATCCTCTGTCCCTTCTGATTCCCAAGTCCAAGGTTTTGAATTTTGAGAGAAGGATCTTGTTTTGACAACTACTTTCTTGGAGACCAAAAAAGCAGAATAGAAACCAACACCAAATTGTCCGATTAAATCATTTTCATTGCTTTCGAGAGCGTCAAGGAATTCAGCAGTTCCCGATTGAGCAATGGTCCCCAAATTGGTTTTGAGTTCCTTTTGATTCATTCCTATACCGGTATCTCTAATTGTCAGTGTATTTTCCTCTTTATCTGAAATTAACTCTATGACCAATTCGGCATCTGAATCAAAAATTTTTTCACTTGTAAGTTGTTTGATTCTAATTTTATTTAACGCATCAGATGCATTTGAGATGAGTTCTCTGATGAAAACCTCTTTGTTCTGATAAAGACTATTGATGATAATGCTGAGGAGTTTTTGTGTGTCAGCCTTGAATACAAAACTCGTCGCATCTTCACTTTTTGATGCCATAACTAGTAGAAAATCCTAGGAACATATTTAATTTACTTAGGGTAGGGACTCTTGTAAATTGAAGTTTCTCATTTTGCTGCATCAGAATTAATATTAATTCTGCAAGGACGAATGACACTAGTTACCGACCTAATTACAAATAATTATATTAAATGTTTACGACAAAAAATTGTTGAGCAGATCATCAGATTCAATTCCACTAGTTTCCATAAATGATGCTAAATCAATTATAAAAAATATGATTTTTGAGATTAGTGATGAAGAGGGCCAAGGAGTATTTCTATGGGGTCCACCGGGTATCGGTAAAAGTGCATTGGTAAAACAGCTTGCTCTTGAACTCGATCGCGAAATTGTTGACCTCCGCCTACCATTGCTGGATCCAGTGGATTTACGGGGCTTACCTGTTGTCGACAAGGAAAATAATCAAGCAAAATGGTTACCACCGGATTTTCTGCCTAAATTGGATGCCAAACCTGGAATACTATTTTTTGATGAAATTAATGCAGCTCCTCCAGCGATACAAGCATCAGCATATCAACTGATTTTGGATAAACGAGTTGGAACTTACAGGTTACCCGAAAACTGGGTTGTCATCGCAGCTGGAAATCGAGTATCAGATCGATCGGTTGCATACAGACTTCCTACAGCCCTAGCAAACCGATTTACTCACTTAGAGATAGAACCGCAAATCAATGAATGGACGACTTGGGCGTGGAAAAACAATATTGATCCACTTATCATAAGTTTTCTGCGATTACAACCTCATATTTTGATGCAGTTTGATCCACGAAAAAATCAAACTGCTTTCCCATCACCGAGATCATGGTCTTTTGGGTCCCGTCTAATGAAGTTTAGAGACGAAAATTTTGCCTTGTATATGAGCGCAATTCAGGGAACGGTTGGAGATGCTGCTGCACAGCAATTTCTAGGGTTCTTAAACTTTAGAGATGAGATTCCTAGTCCAAAAGATATTCTCAGTGGTAAACCATATGAGCTTCCTAGCCAAATCGATGCCAAATACGTC
>JACZSS010000377.1 GCA_022574115.1 Candidatus Heimdallarchaeota archaeon
AAGTTTATCACTTCATGGAATCCAGGGCGCCTTTAGTACACCCGGCACGAAAACAGTAATCCCAGCAAAAGTTGTTGGTAAGGTGAGTATGCGTCTTGTGCCAGATCAAGATCCGGACGAAATTGCCAAACAGTTTGCGGACTTCGTAATCAATCTCTTTGCCAAATTAGATTCGCCAAATACTTTGAACGTTTTAACTCTTGGAACTGGACATTGGTGGTTTGGAGATCCAAACAACAGTTTATACACAACTGCGCAAAAAGTGTTGAAAGAACATTGGGGCATAGATCCTATTTTAACCAGATCTGGAGGTTCAATACCGATCGTTCCCTTCATGGAAGAATGTCTTTCTGCTAATGCAATCGGATTTCCAATCGGTCAATTTTCAGATGGCGCTCATAGCCAAAATGAGAGGATTCGACTCAAAAACCTTATAGGCGGGAGAGAGGTCTTAAAGAAATTCTTCATTGAAATTGCCTCTGATAATTGATTTATTGGTTGAATTACCCAAGTTTATTATATGTATAATAAGCTCCAAGAGGAAATACAAATCTAACTATTAACTCTGAAACTCAATCAGCAGATAATTAGACTTTCGAACTTTAATTTCTTCTTCGATACATCTTGAGATAGGTATTTCCTCGAGGAGAGATTGAATAACCAATGCTGTGACTTATCGTCAAACCCAGTTTCTTTAATTTGCGCACATTTGGCTTGAACCATGACTTTTCGACCCCCATTTCGTTTGCGAGTTCTTGGGCGAGCCTCTCAGGATTCATTTCGATTACATTCAATATTTGAACTGTCCAGGCCCCTCGTTTGCTATATTTGTCCATTCGAGTAAGTTTCGTGAGAATCAGCTGGAACTCTTCTTCAGAAATATTCGAATTTTGTCTCAATGCAATTCTCGGATCTTCTCCCTCAAGGTGAAAACAGATTTTGTAAATGATACCTTCTTTTTTGTTATGAATGTTCTCAAGTAGATGTTCTCTTTGGGTGTATCCCGATTTTTTCAGATCAGTATCAGAGATATCTGCCAACAAAATTTCTTCAACACTATCTATCCGTAACATCCCTGCTCCGGTGATCAGGGTTCCGCCTTGTTTGACAGTTGGACGCTTCCATTTCCTGATCGCCATTGTTACCTCACCACTACTGATTTTGGTAAGGGTTTTGGATCGGAACAACATGCTAGATTTAATACTCGCGGATTTCAGATAACGCTTGTTGAATAAGGTTTGTTCATCATCTAAATTGTATATGTTACTTAATGATGCCCCGAGGTTAATTCTTTCAATTTTCGATGTTTTGCCAATCAAAATCAAACTTTGACATCGATTCAGGGTCGTAATCTGGATTTATAATATCTAATATCGAGGGGGGACGAAATAATCTTCTCTTAATTTTTTTAACTTTCAAATAAAATAAAGCTAAGGGTCTGTACTTTAAAATTGACATCTCAATTTTTAATTTGGTTATTTGAAAACGTGTCTCGAATGTCATCAAATCATAATTGTACGGGTTAGTATCTAACTTTTTCAAATTAATCTCATTTGTTATTTCAAAATATCTTTGATTTTTTTTTCGTTGATGAAGTGAAATGATTGTTCTATGGGTACCATCACCAAAAGTTAAGCAATCACAATGTCTGTTCTGGTCATTTGGAAGACCACCCACCGTTACTAACCTCCTTTCATTCCGTATAAGACCTAAATTTAACCTTATTAATAAATTCTTTAAACTATCATACATTGAAGATGGAATTTTTCGAGGATCGATTTTACCTTCTAAAAATGCAACACCAGCTGTTAAGTAATTTTTTATGTCTTCACAAAAATAATCAATTTTTAATGCATTTGCACTGATATCATGACCTGCATATCCTTTATCAAAACCAATTAGCTGATTTAATACATTAATTCGGTCTTCCATTCAATCTCTCGTTAAACTGGTTATATTGAATACTTTCGGTTAACTCCGTCTATCTGCAATATTCAAGAGAATTGCCTAAAAAGTACTACAATTACTAAATCTTGTTCTATTGTGTGGGATCCAAGATAGATACGTAATTTTATCGAGTATACTTTCGATGATCTCTGACTAAGTATAATATTCATTAACTGGAATTGCCAATAACAAATATGGATGATTTAGTCAGTTTATTGAGACCAAAAGGTATCAAAAATAGCTTATTATCCGAGGTTGTATCTCTCCTTTCTTTAGTCCGATAGATCCAATTCGACCTGGATGTCACCCAAAACTCGATCAACTGTAAATAGTGTATTAGTTACGATTGTTATTTTTTCTTTAAGGTCCATTTCTGAAATGCTTTGATAATCCAAAAACTTGTTAATTTCATTTTGATCTTTTAACACAGCCAATTTAGAAAAAATTTTAGGATGTTTTGTTCGACACTCTATTTGTAGAAAAATTCGATATCTAGCATCGTCAATTTCATATTGTCCATACGAAATTTTCCTGATTTGTTGATAATCATTTGTTAGTTTATTTATTTCTTGACTGATATTAGGCTTTGTACCTAATTGACTCATCTTATCTTTTATTTCGGTAATTCGTTTTTTACGCTCTCCAAAGGCCATAATAAATAAGATTTTAACTCTAGTTCCTAATTTGATGCTCCTTCTGTTTTCAACTCTTTCAAGATAAGTTTTATAAGTATGATACCATGATTTGTTTACATTTATCAATTCTTGCGATAACATTGATTCATCTACTGATTTTTTATTAGTTTTTAAAGCTTTAATTGCAATGCTGAGGGATAAATGGTGTATCAGGCTCATGTCTCCTGAAGAAACAGCACCAATGGTGTAAATTATATTCTCGTCTGATTTTATTCTTAGTTTACTGAATCCATTTTTAACAATCATTGAGGCGTCTAGGACATTTAAGGGTTTGATGGTAATTTCAGCCATACGTCTTATTGATTTTTTGTACATTCTATCTTCAACGAATTGTGAAATGAAAGAAGTATAATCTTCCGCGATTCCAGACAATATTAATACTAACTTATTATCGGTAAACGCTGTAATTATTTCAACTGTTATAGTTTTAAAGTGATTACTGGATTGTTCTAAATTATCCAAAACAAGAAGAGCAGATTTCTTTTTCGATCGATCGCTTGATTTCAGGTATATACAATTCAACTCATGACAAAATAGCCTAAAGTAACAATCATTAAGAAGAATATTTACGAACCAACATTTGTTTATGTTTCACTATTTGATCGGAATATTTGAGAGCTGTCTGTCAAAACCCAATACCGAACGTGGTTAAATCAATCATTGATTCTGTGACAGATGAAGATGTCGAAGATTATCAAAATGATGGTGTAGTTGTCTTGCGAGGTGTCTTCAAACACTGGATTTCAACTTTGTCTAAGGGGGCAGATTACAATGTTGCAAACCCTAGCCCGGCGGCTATAATTCACAATGAAGAAAGCCACAAAGGGCGGTTCTTAGAGGATTTTTGTAATTGAGAGCGAATTAAGCAATATAAAGATTTTGTCTATAATTCTCCAATAGGAGCGATCGCCGCGAAACTGATGAAATCCAAGTCTGTACAGTTTTTTCATGATCACTACCTTGACAAAGAACCAAGTACTGGTGTAGTCACCCCGTGGCATCAGGATATGCCATATTACTTTCTAGCAGGCGAGCAAACTGTTAGTTTCTGGACCCCGCTCAATTCAAGAGAAAAAAACGTCTCATTAAAATGCGCAGCAGGATCTCATAAGCTGCCAAAAGAAATACGGCCGACTAGTTGGTCAATGATGGCTAGTTTTTATGACGATGATTCAATGTTCATGAGTTAACAGTTAATGCACCAATTTAATTGACACAATGGCTCTAACCCTAAAGCCTCTATCCAGTTAGAAATCGGATATCACCAAGATAACCAATATCGTTCCAGAATGCGATTCCATTAGCTAACGGATGATAAGTAATCTTTGATAGAAGATTAGTAATCAACCAGGAGTATAGTCGGTCTAAGTGGAACA
>JACZSS010000378.1 GCA_022574115.1 Candidatus Heimdallarchaeota archaeon
GCATGGCAATTGCTAATTGTTTTGGCATAAGAGAATCTTGTTTTCTTGGTTGTAGCTTCATTATATTATCATCTGGTGGACCAAAAATAATTGCGAGCACTGGAAATGCATGGATAATAGAGAAAATATAGATCCTTTGCCACGTACTAACAAGGTAGAAACCATCATCAAATGAGGTAAAGAAGTAAATCATACCTTCGCCGATATTGACCGCTAAATAGAAGAAAATCATTATTCTTATCTGTTCGTACAGATTTCTACCTTCTCGGACTCCTTCGACAAGGGAAACATATGAATCATCTGATATTATCAGATCTGCTGATTCCTTCGTGACCTCAGTTCCCGTCAGTCCCATGGCGATACCTGCATCTGATCTTGTAATCGCAAGAGCATCGTTCACTCCATCTCCAGTCATAGCAACAACACCACCTTTTTGTTGATATCTTTTGACAATTACTTCTTTGTCCTGAGGTGAAACCCGAGCAAACACCGACACTTTAAAGAAATCTTCATCTGATAACAGTGAAACTTTTGAGCCTTCAATCACGATTTCATCAGGGTCTAAGATACCTACCTGTCGCGCAATTGTGGCAGCAGTTGCTGGACTGTCACCAGTTATCATTACAGGAAAAATTCCAGCATCATCCAGCTCAGCCACTGCTTTTTTAACACCTGGACGAGGAGGATCATGAATTACGGCAAAACCGATGTAAGTTAGTTCGTTCTCAATAAAGTCACGTTCTTGTTCCAAAGTCGTGAAGGTTCCAGGAAATTCCTTGATTGATCGATAGGCCAAGGAGATGACGCGATAGCCAGCCTCTGCAAACTCATTAATTGTATTAGCGATTTTATCTCGTTCATCTTTAGTCAACGGTCGAATATTCCTTTCATCACCAATATATCTACACAGAGGCAGTATTCTCTCACTTGCCCCCTTCGTGAGTACCATGTAATCATCCTCTTCAATGTCACGGAATAAACCGCTCATTAATTTTATTGATGGATCAAAAGGATAATTCCGATAATTCTGATATCTAGCTTTTACTGCTTCTTGCCGAAATCCATGCGATAAGGCCAATGTAAGGAGAGCTCCGTCCGTTGGATTTCCAATAACCCGATAGGATCTCGATTCTTCGTTCCCTAACTTGCTTTTGGTCTCTGTGTCTTTAAAAATAAGGTTCGCATCATTGTTAAGGATCGCCGATGTTAACACTAGTTCAAGTGTACTTCCAGAATAAATCTCACTTAGTCCTTCTTTATCGGTTTCACTGGTTGCCAAAAAATCATGAACTTCATGTTCCTTAAGTTTGAACAGAATGTTATTGTAAAATTCATCCAATGAGATTCCAAAGTAGCTATTCGTATCCCAGATAAGTTTGGCAGTCATCCGAGACGTTGTCATGGTCCCTGTTTTATCACTACACAGAACAGAACATCTCCCAAGAGTCTCAATAACTGAAAGCTGTTTGACGACAACATTTTTAGTAGCCATATTAAGCACACCTGATATTAGAATAACTGTGGTCAATAGTGGAATATTGATCGGCATGACGCTCATCGCAATCAGAATTGAAAGTGCCAAATCATTAATGAATTCATCAAAACCAAAATTATCCTCTTGGATTAAATTGTTCATAGATATTCCAATTTTCAAAGCAAGAAAGCTTAACATGACTATTACTAGCTTTTTACCTAGAGAATTCACTCGATTCCTTAGAGGAATTTCCATTGTTTGCATTTCAGACATTGCGTTAGCGATTTTACCAAGTTCAGTATAATTGCCGATTTTAGTGACAAGCGCTCTTGCTGAACCAGTTTGAATAAAGGTGCCGAGATATATCATGTTGTCCCGTTGGGAAATCGGAGTATTTTCATCCAACGCTCGCCTGCCGTCTCTGTTTTTTTCAACTGGAATACTCTCGCCGGTCAGCGATGCTTCATTGACAGTCAGATTGCTGGATTCGATAATACGTGCATCTGCGGGGATCTTATCTCCTAAAGACAATTTAATAATATCTCCCGGAACTAAAGATTCCGCTAACACAGTAGTAGTATGACCGTTACGGATAACTCGAGCAGAAGGGGGTGATAGTTTAGTCAAAGATTCTATTTTCTTCTGAGCCCTAAACTGTTGCCAAATGGCCAAGACCATGTTAAATGATATCATAACAATCCAGATCGTGATCGACGACGCAACTCCGTCGACCCAAATTGCCAAGAAGATCATCAGGACTGTCATGATTAAATAAACTGTAATCAAAACATCAAACAAGGGAGCCAGATACGCTTTCCATATGCTTGGTTTGATTGTTTTTATTTTATTCGGACCAAGTAAATTTTGCTTGAGATGGATATTATCGTTATCCAACCCGTTCACAAGGTCACTTTCTAGTACTTTGACAAGCTCATCTATGCTTTTATCATATCCATACATGATCTGTTGGATTTTTATAATTTCTGAAGCAGCAGTTGAGCTCATATGATAATGGTCTAATCAAAGACACAAGGTAATTAAGATTAACCACGGAAGTCTCTCTGTTTGATAATAGCTGGAAAAAGAGTCCAACTTTTTCTTTAGGTGGGTTTGATCCAAGCAGATTGCGCTAAAGCTTCGAAGACCCCAATTTTACAAGTATTTGTCAACTACGTAGCAACTACCTGATCTGTACACTAGGTAAACTTTATTCAGTTACTATTTTAAACAATAATTACCAAACCTGATTTAAGGAATTATTGATCAGGTGATCGATCGGGTTAAATACAAACTACTTTTGGCCTCTACTGTAGGATCTTTATCTATGCACCGGAGTTCAGATTACGACGTCGTTTTTGAATCAACAGAACTCAATTATTATAAAGATCAGACTAATTATTTATTAAGATCTAACTCATTAGGAGGATTTAATTAAAAATGGCTGAAAGACGCAAAATATTCAAGGTCGTCGTGCTTGGTGATGGGGCGGTTGGTAAGACTGCGCTCAGACATCGATACTTAGGTGAAGGATTCAAACAAAGCTACAGCATGACAATTGGAGCAGATTTCGCAGTTAAGAGAGTTGATCTAGACGGAAAGGAAATTGTAGCCCAGATCTGGGATCTTGCGGGACAACTTCGCTTTCAAAGTGTCCGTGAAGTGTATTATCAGGGTGCTGCGGGAGGACTACTCGTGTTTGATATTACGCGTGCAGCTACGTTTGAAAGTATTCCAAACTGGATTACAGAGCTTCTTGAAAATAATAAGAATAAAATTGTACCAATGGTCCTCATCGGGAACAAATCAGATCTTCGAGAAAGTACACCAGAATCGATCTCGTACGAATCAGGCAAAGATTATGCCCAAAATCTCAGCGATTGGTCGAAATTCGAAATCCATGACGCGATAGAATTTCCTATCCTTTGACTCTGGCCGCTTCGAAGTCGTATAGGTCGGCCATGTATCGAAGCTTTACGCCCTCCTCCTGACAGGCATCGATTATCGCTTGTATGTCATCGAGCATGCGTCGGGGCACAGCGATAATAATCTCGTCCACGATGTTGGACCTGAGCACCTTCGAAATTTGACTCACGTGACCCAGTACGTTGTCGTTTTCTCTGTGGTTGTATCTGTCCGGATCACTCGGATCGAGGAAACCCACTACCTGCAGCCCCCATTCGGATGCCCCTTTGAGCCGTCTCGCGAGTAGATGTGCCCGTTGCCCGGACCCGATGATCAATACGCGAAGGTAGTTTTCCCGTTTTTCCTTGTGGCTCGAAAAATACCACCAGGTGAGAAAGGCCCTGATGCCAATGAGCACAAGGGTATTGGCGATGAAGAAACCAACAAACAATAGCCGGCTGACGAATTCGACGTCAAAGAGAAACAAAGCTACGACGATCACGACAAAGGTCGCTACCATAGTCATCGTAATTTCACCTGCCTGTCGCCAAAGACCCCTGCCGTGCAGTTGATATCCGGGACTCAGCAAACGGCGGCATATGGCAATCGCGAGCGTAATCAACACCAACAGGCTGAGGTGA
>JACZSS010000379.1 GCA_022574115.1 Candidatus Heimdallarchaeota archaeon
GGAGATAAGTACCCTTTCCCATAGGGAGGATAACATAATATGTTTGGACCAAGTGCCTCACAAGGATATGATAGAAGTTCTATAATGTATTCTCCAGATGGGAGAATCATTCAGACCGAATATGCTCGAGAAGCGATGAGAAAAGGATCAATTGCCATCGCCCTTCGATCTAACACCGCAGTAGTATTAGGTGGAAAATTATTAGCCATCGATCTCGATTTTCCTAATTCAAAAATTTCCAAAATCGGGACCAATATCTTCACAATATTTTCTGGTTTTGCAGCAGATGGACGTGCACTCATAAGTAGAGCACGAGTTGAAACCGCTGTTCATCGCATGACATATGACGAGGATATTGATGTAAAGCAATTGTCAACCCGGTTAGCAGACTATAACCATATGTTTACCCAACAAGGTGGACTTCGACCTCTGGGTATCGGTCTGTTAATAGCAGGTGTTGACGAGTTTGACAACCAACCACGTGTGTATTTTCTTAATCCAGGTGGTGGATTCACTGAATCAAGAGCTAAAGCGATTGGTGACGGTGATGCCAAAGCTATGAAATTCCTTAAATATAAACACAAAGAAAAACCCATCGATGATATGCCCTTAGATGAATTGAAGACTTTAGCTAAAGATACAATTGATTTTGTTGCCGATGAAACACTCGCTGATGATCTGGTTGAGATTTGGGGTATGCAAGTATCGTAATTTTTTCGATACATCAACTCTCGGTGATGAGCTAGTTGAGATTTGGGGTATGAGTTAACGGTTAATGCACCAATTTACATTGACACAATGGTTATAACCCTATAACCTCTATCCAGTCCAATCTCAGTCATCGTAAGACAACCGATATTCTTCCAGAATGCAAATAAACCACTCGTAGATAGTGATTGAAGATCAATTTTATGAAATAATTGAGAGAAACGAAAAAAGGTTTAACGAATTAGATATTAGCATTATTCCTTGGCTGAAAGATGAGGAGGGAACCCTGATCTCTTCAACCAGATTAAGAGAAAAGGACGAACGAAAATAGCTCTACCTGATTCCTGTGATTGTTGCACACTAACCAATATCGACATCGACGATCTAATGCGCATTACAAAATCAAGAAATTTCAATTGAAGTTAAAATTAACGTTTCAAATAGCTCAAACTAGGGTAGCTACCAGAATTATGACTACGTAAATAGGAATAAGATGAATTATATCCAATACATCTAAATCCATTTTTATAAATAAGGGAGAACCCTTGAGTTACAATGAAAATAACAAACCGAAGTTCATTTAACGCAAAGCTTGCATTTGTTGGGGTCCTGTTGATCCTGACCTTAGGCTCAGTCACTCCTGCATATGCCGTGAATTACCACTTCGAAGAAGATTTTTCCAATTCTTTACTTCCTGATTGGACATTTCTACAAGTAGATTTTAGTGGCGCGTTTACTGTAAGCGAAAATCATACATTTGTCGTTGAAAATGAGGAATTAGTTTCTACGGGAAATTTTGATGCCTTCAAGGAGAATGGAGCGTTCATAGAAGATAATACTGCCTTTGGAGGTTGGAGTTTGGACGTATATCTCCCTTCAAATTTAAATTCAAATTCCGATCATCAAATTATGATGACCAAGCAGCAAATAGGATTTGAAACAATTTGGTCCATTTTTGGTTTGGGCATTGATAAGGATAGTTTAGTACTCTCGGGTCATAATGGAACCCAGGGTGGTTTCCGCACAGAGACGGCCGTGTCAGTAATGCAATATGGTCAATTCCAGCACTATGATGTGATTCGCACCGTTGATCGGTTTTATGTGTTCATTGATAATATGTTGGCCTTAAATGCCACTTTTACGTTAAATCTTGATACCTCAATTAATTATTTTGCGCTAGTATCTACTCAAGGATCAAATGGGAGATTTGATAATATCAAAATTACTACAGATGGTACTGGATTATTGAATGAAATTCTCAATCGGACTATTACAACAACTGAAACTACTTCGCCAACTGAAACTACTTCAACAACTGAAGAACCTGAAACGACTAGTGTAGTTACGGATACGACTGAAACTTCCTCTAATGGTGAGACTCTATTCCTTGTGATAGGGATAGGATCTGGAGGTATTACTTTGTTAGGTGGAACCTTCTACTGGAGAAGATTCCAAAAAAAAAGATAGCTAAGTTAGTAAAAATAAGTATTTTCGAATAAATTCTTTCAGAGGAACTCCATTTTGTAAACCCAAAGAAATTGTAACTGCAAATGCATCAAGAATTCCCTGCATGGTAGATCCCTGCTTTGACATGTTGATGAAGATTTCTCCTGGAGTACCATTCTCATATAATCCCACAATGACATAATGGACAAAAGACAAGTTGGTGGGACAAATTGTGGAGACACAAAACATGACTATGAATTTCTAAAAAATATAGGAATTGATTAGTAGCTCTATACCTCATCTAATTACTAATTTTGGGTTCTTCAAATGGATTTCCCGCGCGAGAAATTAAAATCTTGAAGGAATGCCCATAATAATAATTCAGTATCCATAGAATTGATTTGTGGGTGTCAAATAAATCAAAAATTGTTCCATTTGTTCGAATTCAGGTTATTGACATTACTTTGAGGAACTTTCTTCAGAAATGCATTCAAAAAAACATCGTTTATTTTCTCCATTGTATTTTCGATTCCTAATTTCTCTTCCAAATAATCTAGGATCTTAGATTTATCTTTGAATTCCGGAGATTTGAAAACATCTTTGTAAAGCTGAACTAACATCCCTCTACTGTCAAATTCAGGATCGTTCGATCCCAAATTCAATAAACCTTCAATAGTTTTTGTTACGTCAAAGCTCTCACTTGCTTTTATTTCTTCCCGATTCTCTTCCCTGATCTCACGTAATTCCTCTTCAGCCATTTTATAATCAATCTCTATCCATTTTCGTTTAGATCGATCGATGTATCGTTCAAGCAACCAAAACAAAGCGACCATGAAAAACAGAAATATCCCGAATATTAAAAAAATTTCAAAAATTTCAAAGTCATTCATTAATTTTTATTCCTCAATCCATCTTTCCTCTTCTGAGGCATCCAGAAACGTTTTTCATGTTTTCATATGGTTAAGACTGGATTCCCAGAAGAGAGAACGAAAACCTAATGCTTCTTTGTAGATTTGAACTATCTTTGCAATTTCATCGATTGAATACTGTTCTTTTTCCCCAATAAAGAACTCTTCTAATACCTCGGTAAATTCGAGAAAATCTTTTAAATTTGAAACTTCGAGCCTAAACGTCTTATCCTGTAAGGATAGCTTTTGTTGTTTTTGATTTTGCAAGTTCTGAAGTTGGTGTTTTGTTGGTATCGAGTATTCATTTAATTTTTTGTTACCATTCTGGACCGGAATCAATTTTGAATTCTTCATGTGTTCCTGACATAATCTAAAAGCTACAAATCGACTATCTACTCCTTCCAGATTATCAATTATATCTCTATGAGTGATTACTTTCTTCTTCTTCGCCAGCTCTAAGACCTTTTCAAGTCTGATCTGAGTAACAGATTTACCATTAATTTTGTGTATATATTTTTGCACTTAAATATATATGACAATATATTTGTATAAAATTCTTACGCTCCCAATACGATTCAGTTATTCTGAAATGTAGTGTAAAAAAATTTGTATTGTCAATTCCGCATGTCAATGATGAAGATTTGATGATAGTAGCAATCTATCTTGAGCTTTCATCGAATTATTTTAACCCTAAATTTTCAAATAGAGTCCAATAAGTTCTGATCCTCTTGAAAGCTAAGACAAGTTATTTTACTTACAAATCTTCAATACAACATAACACGATAAAGTGATGGAAAATGAGAATGTTATTACTGCACTCTGATGAATTTGAATGGGAACCAAAGCGGAAGGCAATAAAATCTGCCGAGGAGATCGAAAAAGGCGTTGTACACGGCTCTAATGCTCTCGTAGCCATGATGTAGGTTGAAAAAGTAGACGAGAAGAATTTGG
>JACZSS010000380.1 GCA_022574115.1 Candidatus Heimdallarchaeota archaeon
TGTTTTTCCAAGAGATTTGAATTGGCCGTCTAATTGCTTTTCAACCAAAATAAAATGAATTTCATCTTTTTTCATTTTATTTTATGGCATGAATCCCCAGCATCTTTTCAAGCATATTAAGCATAAGGAGAGCTTGCTCTTTATCAATTTTTGGCCTGCCTTTTTCAGGCTGTATGTGCCATTTAAGATAATTGCAAAGCATTTTTTCTAATAAAGGACGGAATTTTTCTAATAGGAAAGATTCGCCAAACTCATGATAAACTGCGGCAATAAAGATTAGTCTTCCGATCTCGTCCGAATCTGAATATCCCAGCTTTTCCCACCACTGCTTATCAACTCTCCTTTTATTTTTAAACCTTGAAAAAGCCAATTTCAAGACTGCTTCGACAAGTTCATCAGAGAAGTCGGGAATGCAGGCCGTGACCGGGTTCCATTCTCTAAGGAGTTTAGACACGTCGCTGATTTTGGCAGAGATGCTTTTAGGTGGAATGGCGTAAGCGCAGAGCCAGTATTCTGCAAATTCATCGAGGTGAGTATTTACCTTTTTTTTAGCCCTTGCTAGGATAGATTTGCATTGTCAAAATCTTTCTCACTATCAATTGAATTCCAAAACACATGATCTCCGGCTCTGTAGGCGGCAAATCTATTTTCTTTAACTAAATCAAGAAAGATAGTTTCCTCCATCTGACCTTTGTCCGGGAAACGATGGACCATACTTTTTTCAATGATATCTACTCCTCCATGAATGTATACGTCCAATAAAGGCTTTTCAAGAAATTGGGTAATCAATTTGTCGTTGTAAGTTACGACTCCATATGGAGACCTCATTTTGATAAGAAACATTGTAGCCAGTGCATTTGTTTCGACGTGCAAGTCGTTCATCGAGTCTAAGGAAGAATTAGTCAAAATATCCCCATTGATAATTAAGAATTTATCTCCATTCACAAATGACGCAGCTTGCTTCACCGCACCCCCACTGCCAAGCTTCTCCTTTTCCACTGAGTAGGATATGTCAACTGAATTATATTTTGTGTTAATTTTGTTGCCAAGTTTTTCTACAATAATATTCGCGAGATGACCTAGCGCAAGAATAACATGGTTAACTCCTTCACGGGCTAGCCATTCAATTTCCCACTCAAGAATAGTCTTGTCTTTGACTCTAGCCAAACCTTTAGGAATCTCATCCATGGTAATGCTTCGCAGTCGTTTACCCTTGCCTCCAGACAATATTATTGCTTCAGATACCATCTTCACTATACTCATAGGCTAAATTCGAGAATAGTTTAATATTATGTTTCTTTTGATAGTTTAAGGATTTTTTACAAGAGCATATTGTTTAATTGAGTTGAAATTAATTATTGAAAGTAATTCAAGAAGCAATCTTCTACTAACAGAATCAGGAAATTGATTTAACAGTTCTCCAGCTTCCTCTCTATATTCTTCGGTTTTTTGAATTACTGCATTAATTGCTCCAGACTCTATCAATATTGATCGAATGGTTTCTGGATCAACATCTGTTTGTCGGAGATAATAATCAGACAGGATTTTCTTATCAGCCGTATTAGCAAGTCGAAATGCTTCAATAGTTATCAATGACTGAAATCGATTCGTAATATCGCTATCTGGTTCTTTACCTAATTCTTCTATCGATCCTATTATGGCTAAGACATCGTCTCTTAACTGATATGAGTATCCAAATAATTTTCCAAATCTACCTAACAAATCGAGTTTTTCTTTGTCATTTGTTGCAAGCAAACCTCCACATCTTGCTGATGACTCAAATAAAGCCGAAGTTTTTCTGTGTAATAAATCCATAAAGAATTCTTCAGAAACTATTTCCTTTGATCTCAAATCTTTAGAGAGATATAAGGCGGATGATAATGCTGTCCCGACCCTACCCAATTCTTTCACGATTTCATTATTGTTTGTTCTAGCCGCTAAGTCAAACACAAATGCAGATAAATTATAGGCACTTGATATTGCAGCGAAAGTACCAAACTCGACAAAAAATGATGCCTTTCCTCTACGTAATTCGTCTCGGTCAAAGACGTCATCTACAATTAGACTTGCATTATGGCAGATCTCTATTGCTGAACAAATATATTTCAACAATTGTTCGTCGGAATCTTCACCAGCGATGAGTCTGTAACAAAGCAACACTACAAGGGGCCTTAGCTTCTTGCTTTTATTATTTACAAATATTGGCAAGATCATCTTTTCAAGAATCGAGTTCTGATATTCTTCATGAATAACATCGGTTAACCAATCTATGATTAACTGCTTGTTCCTCATTTGAGGAGCAGTGTTATGTCCGGCCGACAATCTATTTTATAAGAGGTGACAAAGATAATAAATCTACACTTAGTGTTTAATTCAATTGTAAATATTCAGAATCTGAATAGATTTTTAACCATCATTCTGAGCCTGAAATATGTAATTATGCAATTAATATCTGTCAAAATCGTGCTTTTTTTCGTATTTTGTTTTTGTATCTG
Source organism: Candidatus Heimdallarchaeota archaeon (assembly GCA_022574115.1). Taxonomy (GTDB): domain Archaea; phylum Asgardarchaeota; class Heimdallarchaeia; order Heimdallarchaeales; family Kariarchaeaceae; genus LC-2. The sequence goes on from JACZSS010000380.1 coordinate 2,496, forward strand.
ACTGTCCGACTAATTATTTAGTTCTGCAACAATGTCTGCTGCACTTTCGGCAATTGTCTGTCCAAGCACTGCTAAGATTAGAGTCATGATCGTCAGTAAAACTAATAGGACTTTGATAGGCGTAAACTCTCTCATTTCGGTATCATCAGTGGGTTGATCTGCCATAATTCTAATTATTCGAGCATAATAGAATATTGAAATAGCTGAACCGACAACCCCAATGAATGCCAACCATATCATGTCTGCTTCAACTGCTGCAAGGAATAGGAAAAATTTTCCAAAGAAACCCATGGTTGGTGGTATTCCCATCAAACTGAAGAACGATATAGCCAGTGAACCGGCAATGATTGGATCTTTATGAAATAAACCTCGAAAGTTGTCAATATTATCATCACCAAAACTATCTATGACCAACAAAATAGCAGCAATAGCTGCACCCTTCATTAAAACATGTGCAATAATATGAAACAGTAATCCTTCCATTGAAGTATTCATTAAACTGGTATTTTGCTTCTCCAACCCCACTCCGTAAGTTGCAATGCCAATCGCTATGTAGCCAGCTTGGGCAATAGTTGAATAAGCAATTATTCTCATTACCCTATTTTGAACCACAGCCGCTATATTACCAATGATCATTGATAAGGTAGCGAGGACTGCAAATAGTATGGACCAGTTGTTGGCCCAAAAGGGCATTCCCACGAAAAATAATTGGAACACAAAAGCAAATGCCATTTTCTTTGAACTTGCACTCAGGAAGTTAACAACAGATATGGAAGCACCTGTATACACATCTGGTATCCATAGATGAAAAGGGATCAGTCCAATTTTGAAACCACTTCCCACAGCTATCAAAACAACAGCTAGAATCTGAAGTCCTTTAGAATCCGGTAAAGCCTCCAAACCCATAGTAAAACCACCTGTTGCACCATAATACATCGATAATCCATAGATCATTATTGCACTTGACAGTGCGCCGAGCAGAAAAATCTTCATACTTGCCTCCGCGGATGCTCGATTGCGTTTGCGAAAGGCGACCATCCCGTAAGTTGGAATCGATACTAGCTCATAGCCGATGTAAAGAGGGATCATATTTCTGGAGGATGCAATCAGCATTCCTCCAATGTTAGCTAACAGCAGAAGTGAAAAAAAGACACCAAGATCTAATTCGAGATTCATATCTTTCCACGCTGAGAAAACTACGATGATGGAGGAGAGCAATGCAATTGCGCTAAACACCCTGAAGAATACCCCAAATTTGAACATGTTCTGGTCTCCTAAATCATCTCTCATGAACAAGAATATGGTTGTACCAGCTAATACTATAACAGTTATTGCAACAATAATTTCTCTACCATTCTCACGAAGAACTGCGTCAAGTATTAAGATAAGCAACACTGCTAATACCAGTATTACGAATGGTGCCCAGACAGTAAGTGAATCTGTTAATAATGAAATCTGTATCAGCTCCTAGTTGAAGAAATCTTGAGACCAATTATCGAGTATCTCCCAGACTTG
>JACZSS010000009.1 GCA_022574115.1 Candidatus Heimdallarchaeota archaeon
GTGGCTTCGAGGGTGTAGCCGGTTGTCTTGACGACGGCGGCGACGGCGATGCGACCCGGAGCGACCAGAGAGGCGTGGGCCCCGGCGCGGTGGATGCGGGCCGAGCCGGCGATGGGCGACGAGCCGTTGCGGCCGGCGCCGGTGGGGAGAAAGTAAAACTGCTGGCAAAACGCGGTGGCGCGCTTGATCGTGCGCGTGTCGCGCATGTCGGTCATGAGCCGGAAGTTGTCGCTCTTCCAGAACTTCGACGGGTTGCAGCGCGGGCGCTCGTGTTTGTCGGTGACCCGGACGGCCAGGTGCAGACCGGCCTCGTTCCAGGCGGCGAATACGTCGGCGAAGGCCGGGGCATCATCGAGATCGCCCAACGGCGGCAGGCGGTACGCATCGTCCCATTCGTCGAGGTCGCCGTCGACCGTGGGTGAAGCGTCCATGTAGCGCAGGGCGATCTCGAAGCGAAAGAGCAATCGGTTGGGAACGAGTTGGGACATCGTGGTTGATCGTTCGCCGCATCAGAACGTTTTCGCGCCGGCCTGACGCATGCCCACGCGAACAGCCGTGGGCATGCCACCCGCCAGTGTGCCACTGCTCTGTGAGCAGTGCGCTCTTGAAGGTCGCTTTCGGCGGACAGAAGCACTGCTGACACAGCAGTGGCACTCGGCGCGGCGCATCGTTGCGTTGACGTTCGGCCATCGTACTGGTAACTCGGGGCGCGTAAAGAGGAGCGTTCGCGATGCCGCCGTTCTTTGATCCGCGAGAAGGAATTGTCATTCGCCAACCGCCGGGCGAGGGCACCGGCTATTGGGCTGGCGCGCCGACGGTTTGGTATGACGCGCCGTCGTCGACGTTCTATCTGGCCTATCGCCTTCGCAGGCCTCGCCGGAGCGAGACGGATCGCGGCGTTGCGCCGGATCGTGGGGGTGAGACGCGGATTGCGGTGAGCCGCGATGGCGTGCAGTTCGAGGATGTCTGGCGGGCCGAGAAGGCGCAGTTCGACTCGCCGAGCATCGAACGGTGTGCGCTCGTGCACACGCGTGACGACCGATGGCACTACTTTGTCAGCTATGTGGACGGTGCGGACGGACGGTGGCGGACGGATCGGCTCGAAGCGGGCGCCGTCGAGTTGCTGGACCCGGCCGGACGCGTGCCCGTGTTTGCGGCCGAGCCGCTGGGCATCGAAGGGGTCAAGGATCCGAAGGTCGTTGTGGTCGGTTCGGTCTATTGGATGCTGCTGAGCTATGTACCCAAGCCGACCGACGACGTGGCGGCCGACGCGATGCACAGCACGGCCGACGTGTACAACACGGGTCTGCTGCAGTCGTGTACGGCGGTGGCGAGTAGCTTTGACGCGGTGCACTGGCAGTGGCACGGTGACGCGATGCGCCCGGAGCCGGCGTCGGGCGCTTGGGACGCCTACGCGCGACGGGTCAGCACGGTGTGGACCGACGGGGCCATGTTCGTCGGCTTCTACGACGGCTCGGCGAGCGTCGAGGAAAACTACGAGGAACGCACGGGCGTGGCCGTGAGTTCCGATCTGATGCGCTTTCGAAGCCTCACGCCGGCCGAACCGGCCATCGTCTCGCCGGATGGATCGGGTTCGCTGCGCTACGTCGATGTCGTGCAGGTCGGCCGGACGCGATGGTACTACTACGAAGTGGCCCGGGCCGACGGAAGCCATGAGCTGCGCGTGTCGATCGTGCCCCAAGCCTAATTCTCCGTCAAGGCTGATGCGACAGGTTGCCCTTGATGGGGTGGCCCGCCTCTTCAGAGGTGGGGAACACGAATTCGGCTGCCGGAATTCGCGTTCCCCACGGCTAAAGCCATGGGCCACCCGTCAAAGAACGACTGACAAAACCTAGCCACCGTCTATAATCGAACGTCATGAGCAACGAGCACACCCTCGATCCGGCACGCTTCATCTCGAGTCGGTGCAACGCGGTCGACGCCTCGGGCATTCGTAAGGTGTTCGATTTGGCCGGGAAGATGAAGGACCCGATTAACTTTTCGATCGGCCAGCCGGATTATGACGTCGACGAGCCGGTCAAACAGGCGGCGATTGCTGCGATTCGCGCCGGGCACAACGGGTATACGGTCACGCAGGGCATCGCGCCGCTACGTGAAGGACTGACCGCACGTCTAACGGCCGAGTTGGGTTTCGAGCCGGCAGTGCTCGTGGTGTCCGGCGTGGCGGGCGGGTTGTTTCTGTCGCTGATGACGTGCGTCAATCCGGGCGATGAAGTGATCTTCCTCGACCCCTACTTCGTGATGTATCGCCATCTGGTGAACCTGGTCGGCGGGACGCCGGTGGCGGTGGACAGCTATCCCGATTTTGCGGTGCCGATCGATCGGGTCGAAGCGGCCATCACCGATCGCACGAAGGCGATCATCCTCAACTCACCGGGCAACCCGACGGGCGTGGTGTTCGACGCCGACGCACTCGGGGCCGTGGCCGACCTGGCCCGCCGGCATGATCTGGTGGTGATCTCGGACGAGATTTACTGCGACCTCAGCTTCGACGGGGTGTCGCCCAGCCCGGCACCGCTGGCCCCCGAGCGGACGATTCTGCTGCGCGGCTTTTCAAAGGGCCACGGCATGACCGGGTGGCGGCTCGGGTATGCGGCCGGACCGCAGGTGTTGATCGAAGGGATGACGAAACTTCAGCAGTTCACCTACGTGTGCGCCCCGTCGATCGTCCAGCACGCGGGCGTGGCGGCGCTCGACGTGGCGGTGACGGGTCATGTTGAAGACTACACGCGGAAGCGCGACCTGGTCTGCGCCGAACTCGAGGGCCGCTTCGACTTCGTCCGGCCATCCGGCGGGTTCTACGTCTTCCCGCAAGCCCCGGCCGCCTACGCAACGGCCAGTGACTTCGTTGAACAGGCCATCGAACGCAACGTACTCATCATCCCCGGCCAGGTCTTCTCGGCCCGGGACACCCACTTCCGCATCTCCTACGCCACCGACGACACCCGGTTCATCCTCATTATGGATCACAAGCACGTCTCCTTTTGGAATCATGTCAATCAAAAACTCGTTCACACGCACAATTCGCGGATCGTGATTGCCAAACAGCGTACCCATCACCAAGTTCTTACGGCCATTAACGGTCACCTCAACCTCGATAAAGGTCGTAAAATCTCCGACTTCGGTTGTCTTGCTTTCTTCGATCGTAATGCCGCGTTCTCTGGCGATCGTTTGCGCATTCACGTAATTGACGGTATCTCCACAGACCGGTGTAAGAAGTCCTCGAACAACCGCGATCGTAAGCGGTGCGACCAAGATGTTCGTGAGCTCGCCTCCGAATCGGACGGACACAGACGTCACGCCTCCCCCGAACAGCTGTGTCTGAATCGATCCGATGCGCTCCGCTAACGTGAGCCAAGGCTTTAGATAACGCATCGTTTCAAAATCAAGTGAAAGCCTACTAACATCCATTTCTACTTTTTTCGATACGGTGATAGAACTAGATTTTTCCCGAGTTTCCACATAGTAGATTTTAATCTCCTTTGAGAGCGGTTGGGTCACCTCAACCCACCCCGTAGGGATTGAAAACCACCCAGGGATCAAAATTAATGATTTATTTCCGCCTTCATAGATATTAGGTGGTTCAGAGATCACAACTAAAACCTCTGTCTGATCATCCATTGTAATGTACTTGAGTTCCAAACTACACGATGGATCAAAAATAGACTTCCAATATTTACTATCAGCACGATCGACCATAAATCTCAATTATGCTTCATCTTTTGCCTTTTTTCAAGATAACTTTACGATTTTGAATTCATTTGAAGTTGTGATAGAGTTCTGAATAGATATCCTCATTCTTACATGAAGGACAATATCCATATTCATAGATAAATTCTTCAAAATGTAATTTGTGATAACCTTCGCCACAACAAGGCGCTATACGAATTTTTTCATGTTCATAAAATGGAATTGAACACAACGAGCAGATAATCCATTCTTCTTGGCAATTATCACATTTAGTTGATCCAAATTTTTGTAAAACCTTACAAGTTGGACAGACTACAAAGTTGAGCTTCTGAAACTGTTCATTCTTTAGTTTGTTGTAATTTTCAACAATTTTTTGGAAATGATAAATCATATAAAGAATGCTCAGAAAAGAAAATACGATGAGGAAATCGAGGAAATTTGTCGAATAGCTCGAGCTCAATTGTGCTAGTGAGAATACAAAGATGCTCAGTGCTAGGATAAAGATAGCATAGAAAATAAATATTTTTTTCTGGGTATCCTGCAACCAAATCAAGCTCCTAAGAGGTGATGCGCAACAGTACTTCTAGTTGTCATTTTAAAAAATCTAACCTGTCCTCTCCGTACTTCCCCCGTTAAACGAGCAACTTACCCGCGTAAATTCTTGATAGATTCAACAAGGGTATCAATTAGAGCTTTCTCGTCATCGGTCACATTTGAATCTTTTAGTGCAACTTTGTTTGCATCATCAATAATTTTTATCTGGAGCTGTTTAAGTTTGTCTGAGTCCTTATCAGAAATTACATTGTCGCTGACACTTTTAATAGAGAGCTTGACAAATTCTTGCAAATTATCATTAATTGAGAACAAGATCTCTTGTTCCTCGTCTGTAATCTTATCATCCGAGAGCGCTAAATCTATCAAATCCTCCATTACACGATTTGCTTTTTGCAATCGGTCCAACACACCTTGGACTCCAGTGGATGTCACGATTTATTTAAGACACTTACCAATATGAACCTTCGCCAAAGAAAATATGATTTTAAATACGCAGGATAAAAATTTTTGAAATTAATTTTAATCTGTAGACTGGACGAGCCTAAAATTATAACGATCCGACGGGAGAAATAAAAATTAGTTCGCACATTCGAGCTATCCATTGTCACCTGATTTTATGATCTCTTCGTTTGGGTTTTTCTTGAGAGCTATATCTCTCTTGTGTCCAAGGATTAGCATTCTGGTGGTACCCTCGTACTTCCCAAAAACCACGCTCCCATTCAGCAGTGAAAATCATTTTAGTCAACCATTTAGTTGATTTCCACAGATAGATTTGTGGCACTAATGATCTCAAGGGACCACCGTGATCACGATGAAGGGGTTTACCATCATGCTCAAAAGCAAGTAGAACATCATCTTCCAACAAATATCCTTCCTTTAGCGGTAGAGCTGTTGTATAACCAGACAATGCCTCAAAAGTGACGTAATTTGCTTCAGGTAACGGTTTGACAAGATCAAGAATTGTTGAAAATTTAATTCCAGCAAATTTTTGCTCAAGAAGTGACCAAGTTGTGACACAATGCAGATCAGATGTTTGGTCAGATCGAGGAAGTTGTTTGAATTCATCCCAAGTCCAACTCAATTGATTCTCTACTAATCCTTCGACAGATACGGTCCAATCTGTTCCATTAAATTTTGGAGTTCGTTCTGCTGACAGAACAGGCCATTTTTTTGCGAGATACTGACCAGGAGGAACTCTTTCGCGGTTTTCTTTTAGAGTTAGTGCCTCGTATTCTTCAACTGGAGGCGATACAGATACTGATCTAGCGAGTTTTTTCTTGCTAAAAATTCCCATCAATTCATTGTAAGCGATTTAAAGTATTAAACTGTTGGTTAATGGTTAAAGTCTATTTTTGGTAGGATACTTACAACGCACGAGGATTACACATGATGCAATTCCACCCTGCTTCCTGAACATCATATACAAACACACCAAAATAATTGGCTGATTTTAGCTGTTCTATCATTTCATCGGTTTCGCTCGAGGTGAGAAATGGTTCTTTTATGTAATCGAGGAAATTTTCATCATTTTTCTCCTTAAATGCCTCATATGCCGACTTAACTGAGTTCATCGCTTCACCTGGGTGAGTGGGTAGCATAACCGCCTTGCCCAGTTTTACAGCGGACAGTGCGACTTTCATCCACCGATTCCATACTTTTGTTTCTGTTGTAAAACCTCGATCTGTAGGATACAGACAGCGATCTGTTTGAATCGAACAGTTGTAATAGAGGATCAACGTTTTTCGAATTTTTCCCTCAGTTGAGAATGCAGCTGGAAACGGAAGTTTCTTGGTAATCTCTGATACATATTCTTTGATTTCCGAAATATTTTCGTCAATGTAATCCTTTAGCGATTCCCACGATTCTGCTGCTTCCGCAAACTTCCGGTTCTGTTCATCGATTTTATCAGATAACGATCGCAGATCCTTACCTTCAACAATATTAATGATAGCCTCGGCTTGATCCCGGACACTTTCATTAAGATCGTTTTCCAAGTTACGAATAATTAATAGATGTTGAGAAATAAGCTCTTTATCCATCGCTACAAGATTCCTAATTTCGGCTAATAGAAGAGGCATCATTTGTTGATTAGCATGTTCAATCATTGAAATCAGGTCTGTCATTATTTGACCTGCAGAGTCGGGAAAAGCTCTTCCGACTAGACTCAAGATATTCGCTGTTTGATAGATGCCATTTGGGTTATACTTGACATTTTCAACCAGTTGGACCAACATTGGCCTCATTGTGTCCGGTGAGGTTTTGGCAATATCTTCAAAGATCATCAATGTTAATACTCCAGTTGAGGGTGATTGAAGTCCCCTTTTGAGTGTAGAAACGTAGGGAGCCACCAAAGTTCCATTTTCACTTGCAATTTTTTGCAAAACACCAAGTATCTCAGCTTGATTACTCGGATTTGCCGCATACAGCTCAATTAATTTATCCACAGAGGAGTTAAACACATCTTTTTCATACACGTAAAGATTTGGTAGCATGCTAAGAATAATTGGTAATTCTCGTCCAATCTCTAATAAGGCTCGAGAATGTCCTTGTAGAACTTGAGGTTTGGTAAGCAAGAAGGATGCAATTGGATTATATGCCGACCATTTTACCGAGCTTTTCCTCCCCATAAGTTTCAACAGAACTGGGATTGAATTTTCCTGGAATTCTGGATTAGAAGTCAACAGAGGTTGTAACAATGTTAGTAATTTCATCGCTACGGCTGTAAATAGTGAACCGTCATCATCTAGATTCTTTGAATTAAGATTGTCCAACGCTTGAATAACTTTTGTTGAATTTGTCGGAATAAATGTAGAATCAAGACTTGCGACAGTCTCGATCATATTTGAAAGTTGCAAAGAGAGATAATCGTCATCAGTGGTTGAAAGAATAACCAAAAGTTGATCAGTAAATGGTTTTAGATCCTCTGGTGTAGCTTCATTGATATCCATCAGCTTGGTAAGACCCTTTCTTCTTACTTCTTCATCATGAGACTTTAGAAGCTCGATTGCATCCACACCCAGAATCAGTCCCTGAATTAGATAAAGTTTGTTTATTAAATTTATTAAATTAAAGCAAACTCGCTTAGGATTTAATTAACTAACGAATCTATAATTCTCCTCACCGCAGAAGTCTCGTTAGGTGTAGCACCACAACAGCTTCCCATAATAGTAGCTCCCGTTTTAATCCATTTTCCAACCATATCCATGTAGTTTTCTGTTACGGGCTTTGATGTCCAACCCATAGTATCATTTATTACACCGAAATTTGGATAAATTCCAAATGGTAATTTGGTTTTACGGAGCTGACTTATAGCTAGATCTGATGCATTTAGATTGCTGCAGTTTATCAGGAGGGCATCTACTTTCGATTCAAACTTGTCAATCAGACTTTCAATTTTTTCCCCGCTTAAAATATTCCCAAATTCATCACATGTAAATGAGAGCCAAATTGGCAAGTTAAACTCCTTTGCACAATTAACTGCGATCTCGATTTCTCGCATCAAATTCATCGTTTCTATTAATAAAATGTTCACTCCACCCTCGAATAACCATCGAGCCATTTTAGTGTGTTCATCAATTAATATTTCATCTGTTGGTACTAAAACCGGAGAATAACAGTCCTCAACTGGTGAAATCGATCCTGCAACAAGAGCATCACTGTTAACCTCCCTTACAGCTTGCATGGCTAATTTAACAGCCAAATTGGTCAATTTTTCCCCTTGTGGTATTAACCCCGCTTGTCGAAAGGTGTAGTCTTTTGTTCTGAATGTATTTGTCGTTAATATCTCCGCACCGGCGCTGAGATAATCTTTATGGATATCGAACACCATGTCGGGCTGGTCTAATAAGGCTCTAGCTGACCAAAGCGGTAAGGAAGTATCTCCTCCTCTCCTATTAATTTCGGTTCCCATCGGACCGTCAAGCAACCAAACTTTAGAATTATTTCCTGTAAGAACGATAAATCAGTTTAGAATTTAGACTATAAGAGATTATACGAATTTTAATAAATTTGTTCTAATTCAATAAAGAATACTTTTTCAAATATATAATTATTGAATTAAATGTAAAAGGGATGAAAAATGCATTCCGATGAATTACGAAGTGGAGTAGAGGAAGCTTACGACAGAATACAGTCTCACATCTTCCGGACACCGCTCAAATTTTCAAATTGGCTCTCCAAAAAAGGAACCTCAGTATATTTAAAACTAGAAAATTTACAGCATACGGGCTCATTCAAGCTTCGAGGTGCACTCAGCAAACTAACGAGTTTATCAGAGGTAGAGCTTCAGAAAGGAATCATCACCGCATCCACTGGCAATCACGGGTTGGATACTGCTTATTCACTGGACAAATTAAAACTTAAAGGTTCTATTTTTCTTCCAGAAAACGTCATCAAGTCAAAATTGGTCAAACTAAAGAAATTTACTTCCGATCTTGAGTTTCACGGCCAAGACGGGGTGCAAACTGAAGCAAAAGCAAAACAAACTTCACAGGAAAATAATATTCCATATATTTCGCCTTACAATGATTTGCAAGTGATCTATGGCCAAGGCACCATAGGGATTGAAATCCGAGAACAATTAAAAGATATCGACTATGTTTTTGTCACTGTAGGAGGAGGTGGCTTAATATCCGGGATTGGAGGTTATCTGAAGTCACTGAATCATGACATAACAATAGTTGGCTGTCAACCACTGAATTCACCAGTGATGTACGAATCAATTAAGGCTGGAGAAATCGTAGATATCAAGTCAACTGAAACCATATCAGATGGTAGTGCAGGCGGAATTGAAAAAGGATCGATTACTTTTGGTTTAGTTAAGAGCTTTGTAGACAAATTTGTGTTGGTAACAGAAGAGGAAATTGAAAAATCAATAGTTGACCTCCTGCAAGAGGATAATGTTTTGGCTGAAGGAGCTGCAGGAGTGGCTGTAGCTTCTTTTCTCAGATTCTGCTCGGATAATCAAATCTCAGGAAATATAGTCATTATAGTCTGTGGGGGAAATATTGGTCTCAACAAAGTTAAACAGTTAATTTCAGTCTACGGGAATAATTGAGAGTTAAGAAGTAGACTTGTCAAATTTTACTACTACAATTACTCATCTCCTCAAGTCTCAAGTTGTCCTGCTAAGATCATCGCCTAGTCTGCTGATTTAATTCAAGCTACAGGTTTACAGGATGAATCGGAGTCAAAATCTTAATTGTTCATTTAAGTATAACAAAAGGATTGGGATCTGAATGACCATCGTATTGTAGCTCAAGAAAGTCCACTGCTTTCAGTAGTTCAAGTTCTTGAAGGCATTTCACTGGACTGGTTCCAATTTGCATTGCAAGGAACCGCAACTTTAACTTGGGATTGCCTTGTAACACTTTTGCTATCTCTTCCGCAAGTTTCGAAGATTCTAAAATTTCTTTCAATTTCATTTGTGGGTTCGATGACCTTATTCGTGCTCGTAATTTCGGTGAAACCTTATTTATGATAGCTGCCTCACTTTCTTTTATAAAAGGGCTCGGTACTGCGGTCTTTTCGACGACTTGAGGAGGTGAAAGAACAGATTTTGCTTTTTCTTTCTTCAATTTTACAACTTCTAACTTCATAGTGCTTAATTGATCAATAAGAGTTATAACCTCGCTATTCTTCGAACTTGTCTCCACTTTTTGTTGATCAAGTAATCGTTCAAGCTCTTCTTTTTCATTGTCCAGTTGATCGAGTTTTGCATTGGCCACTTCTAACTCAGTTTTAAGTTTCCCTTCCTCATCGGGATCAAATTTGTTCGACATATCGGAAATATTTACAAGCTTTTTGATTTTCTCTTCATGCTCAGTCCGTAACTGCTCTATGGCGGTCGCATGTTCCTTCTTGAGAGCATCTAGCTCCTCACTAGTGGAATCAGTTTCGCTACGTTGCGTTTTAGATGAGTTGAGTTGAGTTGTAAGGTCTGCGTTTTCCACTTCGAGAGTGGTGATTTTCTGTTCTAGAGCACCAATATCTGAACTAACTTCAGTTTTTGTAGTCATTTGGGCTTTGAGATCTTGAATTTCTTGTATCAAAGCCGTCTCATTGGAGTCTAGTTTCACCGATTTCTCAATTTGTTTCTTCAAAATTTCGACTTCTCCCTTCAAATAACTGTTTGCATTAAAATGCAGTGTTTCTAATTTCTGAATCTCCTTTTTGTGCTTTTCCAATTCTTTACTGTTTGCAGTTCTTGAATCAGTTTGTTTCTTCAGATCATCAATTTCGGCTTGTAGTGTTTCAATAATCTTGGCCTGTTCTCCCTTTAAATTTTCAATTTCCTCTTTATGTTTATCAGTCTCTTCAGATGACATATTCGATCCTACTATTTGTGTTTCTAACTGATTTAATTCATTTTGTATCGTGTTTTGTCTAGACTTTGAGTCCGCAAGTTCAATTAGAGTTTTATCGCGTAATGTGATCGCGTCTTCTAGTTCCGTCCTCAGTCTGTTATTTTCATCGGAAAAATCAAGGGATTCAAGCAATGAATTTTCTCTGGATGTGTCGTTTAGTGAGTTTATTTCCAATTTCAAGGTCCAGTTGTCCTGTTGATAAGTCAGAATTTCCCGATTCAGTCTTTCGATTTCTCTTGAAGATTTATTCCTCTCCTTTGTGGATTGGAGTATATGACTTCTCAAATCGACTTTGTCCTGAAGTCCTTCAAACTTTTGTTTGAACAGAAATGAATTATCATCATCTCCAAGATCAGCATAAACATCCCGCATGAGTTTGTATGAATTAGATAAGCCATTTACAAAATCTATTTCCTCAAATACCAGAATAGCATCTTCAGCACTGGAAATACTATTTGTTAGATTATTCTCGAGTCTGTGCGTAGCACCTAAGTTAAAAAAAGCAGCGCCCAAGTCTTTTTGGTTATTATGCTTTTTATGAATGCTTAAGGCTAAATTATATTGCGTTACAGCTGATTCGAGATCACCGCGAGTCATATAAATCAATCCAAGCAGGTTTTTTACCTCACCTAGGATTGATTGGCTTTGTCCTTGATCGATCTTTTGCAGTTTGCTTATGAAGGTCTCCACCTCTTGGAGTTCACTTAGTCCGAGATCTAGATCTCCGCTGAACAATAGACTAGCTGCCTTCACAGTTTTCGCTTCAGCATATTCAACCTTGAATTTTCGTTTATCGATTTTTTCTATCGTATAATTGACTAGGACATGAGCTTCGCTTATTTCTCCCAGTTCTAAGAGAATTTTGGATTTTAGTATATTAAGTACAAAAAGGTGTCTTTCAGTTAAATTATCTAGTTCAGTTACAATTTGGAGATTATTCTGTGCTTCATCGATTTGGCCTAAATTTAATAAATTCCGTACAACCGAGAATTGATCATCCGCATTAGCAGAACTTGACACAATATGAGAATATCAGGAACATTAATTTAATCTTGTCATCAAGAATTCAACCATTGTGTGTGGTTAAATAATTGTTAATACCTCATTTTTTTCATAACAAATATTGAGACTACAAGGAATACAGTGGAAATCTGTAAAGTAATAAATGTACTCAAATTAAATAATTCTGATAGATAAATCATCAAGAAGCCTCCAAGAGCGAATTGACCAACATTACTAATGCCAGTATAAGTTGCAAACGCGGTTCCCTCACTATTTTTGGGAGAAGTTTCTTGAATGACTTTTAGTTGAAATGCTTCAAATGCAGCACTGGTAATACCTATAGTGAAAATGAACACAATTTTCAGATTAAAATCATCAGTGCTCAAGAAGACAAGACCGGCTGTTAGGTTAAGTGCATAAAACACAATGAGAGTTACATACGCTGCAAACGTGTCCCGTTTGTCGAATATTATCCCTGAACTTACCGCTCCCAAGAAAGACCCTATGGCGAAGAATAAAGCTGCGATACCCGTTGTGCTAATATCAAAATTGAAATCTTTTTCCATCAATACTGCAAAAAGCGGGACGATGGCTATACTCATGCCACTTATGAGGAAGTAGACAAGGTGGATGAATCTTGGATAAACCGTAATTATTTCTTTAATCGATATTTTTATGTTTTTGATCTTATCACTCAAGGTGAGATTATACAGATTGACTGATGCCTGAGGCAACACTAATGCAATGAGGGTAATTGTAACTCCGAAAATACCTGATACAATGAACATCGCGTCCCAACCAATATTTGTTACCAAAAGAGAACTACCAATACCTGCGGCGCCTATACCAAGTCCCCTTGAACCCCATGCAACGCCTTGTAACCGAGAGATAAATTCATCTGGAGTTACCTCGACAGCTTGAGCGTCAATGACAGAATCACCAAACGCGGCACCTGTAGCCAAAAGGGTACCCGAAAGAATAAACCAAATATTTGCGGTCTGATGAATTGGTAGTGTTACCCATCCAATCAATGACATAAAAGTAGCAATCACTAAATATGGTTTCCTGCGGCCAAGATTTCCGATCGGAAAGTTATCAGTTAAAATCCCGAAAATGACTTTAAAGTACCAAGGAAATAACATAATGGCGGAAATACCAATACTAGTCGAAAAAGAGTTGGTCGACAGTTCATTGTTGATGTATCGAAGCAAAAGGAAAACCATTGAAGCTAATGAATATCCCTGACCCAAATAAAAATAGCCAAAAATTGCGAAATACGACGGTTTGAACTCCTCCTTAATACCAATGATTGTGTCTTCTAAAACGCGAGAGTCGATATTGATCAAACTGAAAACCGATTTTTGAACGAATTGGTTGATCTACCAACTCGATCTGCAATAAATAGTGGATCTAATAATTATTTGACGACTAATTGATTTGACGAAGTCAAATCGGGGATTGTAAGGATTTCATGATTTTGGATGGGTTTCCAAACAGATGCAATATCTTTTGATGGTTCTGACGAGACGCAAACCATGTTTGCAGTTTGAGTAAAATACATTGTAAAGTACTTGGGATTGCGATTATAGTTAGTGGAAGCAATGAACTGATTATTTGTGAGAATGAAATAATTGGCACCTGTATATTTGAGAATTTTTTGAAGAGTTTTCTTGAGGGTCCCATTATCCCCTTGTTCGCTGCGATCGAGTTCTGATAAAATTGAGTAAAATAATCTCTCCGAATCTGACTCGGTCTTCATTTTGTAGTCACTGCTGATCTCGACGTCTTTGCCAAAAACAGTTCCGTTGTGACAAAACGTGGCTGGACCGGTTGATGCGGATTTACCGCTGAATGGATGTATGTATTCATCACCAACTTGTAGACCAGGAGAGGCCATTCTTGCATGGAAGAAGAAGGCATTTGTTGCCGAGATCTTTTTTACGAATTCAGGTGGGATGGAGTCTAACCAAGGTGGGACTACCGAATGATAAGTGGAAAGATCTGCATTTTCTTTATCAACCCAGCTCATTCCCCAACCATGATGATGGGTAAATGATCCCAGAACGCCTTGATTTAACTCGTGAGATCCTGTTTGATCAGCAGACATACGTTGAAAATGGTTCCAAATAGAGTCTACCTCTTTCTTTGAAAATCCCTGATGAGCTATCCCCGCTATCATTCGGCACATAAAGGATCCACAAATTCGTTGCTATTTAATTTTATTATCAAATCTCATTAATTTGAATCAGGTTACATGTTAAAACAATGACCTAACGAAGGTGAGATTGTCTTAAGAATGAAATAAAACTGCTAAACTCGAATACGGTTTTATATTAAACAAATGAGATCTTATCGATAATTTCCAACATGAATAAGGCTACGGATTCCAAATCAGGGATCATGTGATAGACGGAGGCAATGTCATGGTTTTGGATAATGATATCTACTTCGTCCATATTATCATCAAAATCTAAATTAGCCAATGTATGCTTTAATGCCACTCCGATCACCTGAATTTTGTCGATGTTATTACTGATCACTTTAACCACGTCCGGATTATTGAACAACTGTTGGTCTAGTACAAGTGTTGTCTCATAATCGATTCCTTGGGTGAATTCCATGAAGTCATTATAGAATATCGTCAGATTATTCAGCTGTAGGTAGAACTCCTTTGGAGATTTTTTGACAGTAACATTCGCGTCCTGGAACGTATTAACCACATGAGTTATCAGGTTGACCATGAAAGTTTTCCACAATCTCGATCTAGAAACGATGATTATTTTTTGCTTCTTATTCATCATTTGCCTCATTCTATTTGCAACTGTAACTATATAGTGAATTACAATAGATTCGAGCTTTGGAATTGTTGAATACTTTCGAATATTTCCTTCATGATCTACATCAATAACTGATGTATGATCTTCATGGGATAGGCTCAATTGAACAACACCTACAGTATTGAGTTGATTTGGTAGAGGAATTGCCGACTCTTCCTGAGCTCTGATCTGTGGAGCGAACTCAATCGAATTCGTTTCATTACAATCCGGAAAAGGACAGGTTGGTGTAATC
>JACZSS010000381.1 GCA_022574115.1 Candidatus Heimdallarchaeota archaeon
GTCAAATTCGCCATTATAGGCAGGATTATTAGTTTTCTCATACAATTGTTTTAACACATCCTCTAAAATAAACGAGAGAGCTATTTTACCCCCTGCTGGTAGGTTTTGATCTTCCTTAGCCAAGAAACGTTTGGCTTCAATGCTCGTTTCCAGTAAATAAGGTAGGATCTCCTCGACCAATACCTTCCGTTCTTTGCTCTCAACAAACTCGTACACCCGTTGATAGACCATATCCTCGAGAGGAACCGAGATCGAGGTTTGATATTCCATGATTACTCGAGATTGAGTTTGTAGTAGTTTAGACAACAGATTTTTAATTATGGTTAGATCACTCTCCAATGAATCCACTTTGTCAGATGTTCGTTGCGAGTCCTGATGTATAGATTTGACTACTCGATCAAGTTTAGAGGATGATCCATCCAATTCCTCAAGATCAGTCTCAAGTATTGAACGATTAACAAGAGTTCTAATCATGCGAGATAAATTCCCTCGATGATATAATTTTGCGAAATTTTTCCAAATCTCCAATTCCTCTTTTTCTAACTGAATCTAAAATTTAGGTTTTTTCTTATCTTGAGATTCTTGAGGGTTCACCGGGTTACAATCATGATCTTGATTTATAAAAGTATGGAAAACAGGAGGAAGATTGCGAGGATTATGAATACAATACGCATTTCAAAGAATTCGCTAGTTTGAGCGAGTCAACAATTTAAGTCAAGTTGAAATTTTTCAATTTTTTATCCATATTAGACGAATCGATCGAAACAATTTATCAGAATCTGAAAGCAATAAATCAAAATCATGCTCTCAATCTTGCGAGACTTTTGCATTGACACCCTTTCATGAATAGCAGGTGTTGGATTTGTATATAAACAGATCATCGATCGGTGAGACATGGGCTGTTGGAGATATTGGTTTGTAGTAGATTTACGACATTGAAATATCGGTAAGCTATCCATCAAGACAGAAATTAAGGTACTTTATTAGTAAATATTTACCTAGAATTGGCTCTATTATTGGAAAGTAATGTCGACTATGGAAAATAAATATGTTGGAAAACACGTGTAACATCGGTAATGTCAACATCCTTCCTTTTTCCCGATTCATTTGTTTGTTCCAATCGATGACGGTCAAGGATCAATATTTCTATTATCTCATCTTTGGTAAATTTTTTGTGATGGCCATAGGTCTTCAAAATCATGACATAGAATACCGCTGAAAAAACAAGCAACCAACCTAAGGGACCCATATCATGTAATATTCCAAAACTCACATTTAAAAGGTCAGAGAACCGGGACTAAATTTTATAATTACCTTGCTTAAATTGATCAATCGTCGTCTAATTCATTTTTGCTCAGGCCATTGCATATTTCTCTATTTGGTTTCTTCTCCTTAGTTTACCAAGATCAAATTATTATGCGACTGATCCATTCGGTCTCAACCTGGGTGGTACAAAACGCGTCGCTTTAGTTATGTCCCTCTCTTTTCCGGTTTCGGTGGCATTATTAGTAGTATCAACACATAATAGCGAAAAATCATTACCTGAAGGGTCATTTTATGGGGGGATCATTAGCCAGAGGCAATAAAGCATACTTCATTAAAATTAGAGATAGATCAAACGAACATTTCAGTTGGTTGTCCATTATGGTTCTTTATCAATCAGCAGTTCTTCTTGTTTGCTAGATTGCAAAATTAATGCAAAGAAAATACCATTAATCCCAACAGCTAGGATTGAAATTCCTCGTTCTAAGGAGTCCAGTAAGATCAAATCAAATCCCGCTTTAATTAAACTAATGACGTAGAGACTCTTGGCAATATTCAGAAGATCGGTTGATTTAGTTATCAAGTACCCCAGAACAAAGATTAGGACAATTACACTGATCAATAAGTTGGATACTACAGAATTAAAGAAACCAAACAGAGTTAATCCAAGTCCCAAAATAAATGTGGAAATCTTAAGTCCATCAATTAAATTGGATTGTCTAATTTTGTTTTGTGTAGCAAATAGTAATCCGGAACTTGACAACATGACTAGGCCTAGAATCTGATTATACGTGGTTAAGACAATATTAAGATTGTAGCTTACCAAGTACGATATTTCTAAAGTTAGAAGTATTAATGCTGAGGCAACTCCCAAAGCTGGCCAGTCATACAGTAGCCTACCTTCTACCTTTCCTCGATTTAATAGTTTGCTTCTCTCGAGATAGATAACAAAAATAACTACCATCAGGTTTGTGAATATATGGGCAACATGGTAACTAATGTCCTCAGGTAGCAATTCGGAAATCCAAAAAATTTGTCCCAGTACGAACAGATTCAACCCAACCAGATTTGTAAAACTTGATTGGTTCAGAGCATGATGCCTGAAATTCATACCAGAAATTAGGAGATACAAGAAATAACCAATTAAAATCGGAAAACCTAGTCTTGTGAATACCATTAAACTAAGGTATAGAAATATAAGCAGAGAACTTTCGTAGAACAAAATTTTAGTTGGATTCAAACTCATATTTGCTAGATTTTCTATAATACGCCTAGGTTTTAGTGAGTATAACAACGAGGCGTAAACCAAGAGGAGCATCACCATACTTGATAGTATGAAATAGTTGCCATATGTTATGATTGCAATACCATTCACGATAAGCCAGAGAACTGATATTCGTGGATTATTGAATTTATCTACTTCCCTCATGTCATTAAACACAAGCAGGATCAGAATAGTATGATAAATTAATATCTCAACAAAGTTAAATACCAATAATGTGATTATTTCCAATCCAATCAATGATAATTGTAGGATCTGTAAACGATCAATATCTGCTGATTTGACCAATTTTCGTTTATGTACAAGAAAGATTATTCCCAAAATCAGTACCTGATTTCCAAAATACAAACCACGTAAAACTATACTAGAAGACCCGATTTTATTCGAAACAACAATTTGAAGAAAAACCAGATAATTAACCCCCAAGCCAATAATGGCTGATTTCCACAGCGATGCTTGGCTAAAATCCAAATTTGAAAATTGATAGAGAATATACAAAACCCAAATAAAATAAGTAAATAGCAATAGTAGACTTCCATAATTAATATCATCAACAATATTAGTCGAGGATAAAGTAACGAGCTTGCCTATTACAGATATAGCCAAAAATAAATGAATCGAGGTTTGAAGTAAGTAGTTTATTGATTTTGTCTTTCCAACTTCATATAAACTGATAAAAATGAATGAGGAAACAATGAGTGAATAGATTATCACTAAACTTGAAAATACTTCATTTTGATAGATACTGAGGCTGAAAATTAAGGGTAAACTCAAGAGTAAATAAGATATGACACTTAATTCATTTTTCAGATGATCACGCCTGTAAAAAATATAGCTGCTGATAATCAAACTGGTAATAATCATTATCCAGTATTTAGATGTTTGATCAGATAAATCCGTCAAGAATACATTAAAGGGAATTGCGAAGGCAAAGGAAATTCCAATTGAGCTGAAGTCATCTTGGAATAAATCTGTAAACTTCGAATCATTATTTCTAAACTTTAAGTAGCTGAGCAAAAGTGCTAAAATAATAAAACTGTACTCAATCATGACTCCAAAAGAGAAGCTGGTTGAATCAACAATAAATATGTAAGAGAGCAATAATGCACCTCCCAACCAAGTTGAGTACAATATGTAATCTCTGAATTCTTTTAATTTTAACATCTCATCAGAAAAATATAAGAATGAAAAAATCAAAAAGAAAGGTAAGGCGAGATAAATTGATAGATGACCATCTAGGACCAAGTTACCAGCAATGAAAGCATTTGACAGGACGCCAAGAAATTGCACTGTTATTTTATTATTCAAATCAAGATTTGCCATGAGGAAAATAACCAAGGCGACAATGGCTACAAAGAGTGGATAAAAACTTGCTCCAGTCGTATTTGTAGATATTATTGAGGCGCTGATAATCATAATAACTGAAATTCCATATGATTGCTGTTTAAAG
>JACZSS010000382.1 GCA_022574115.1 Candidatus Heimdallarchaeota archaeon
GATTGAGCTACCTTTTTATACAATCAGACTACACAAAATTGGATCTTAGCATAATTCCTTCGATTTCAGCAGCTGTTTCATTTATTTTAATCATAAATGAAATTACTAATACTTTAGTTCTAAAGTCAGACCAGTACGAAGAATTAATATATGAATTTGGAACCTCACACACCTGTTGTTCTGACACTCCGCTTGGTGGATATTTAGGTGCTGAAGCGAATTTAAGTTTATACATTAAAAATTACGAAAACATCTCTGCTGAATATGAAATATTCTTTTCAGATGAGTTCACGAATTCAGGTTTCAAAGGTGAAAACAGGACTTTATTGAAATTTAAATTAAACGGAAGCGAATTTAAAAAACTTTCATTGCAAATGCCTTCTTCAGCTTCTTATGAGATTGGTGATTCCTCTAGTTGGTTATCTAAATTATATATTTCCACAGGTTTTCAAGACAATATTAAGTTGGGAATGTTTACGATCATACATGATGCCGGTATTGCTAATCCAAATTGGACAGATAATATTTTTCCAATTAATTTAACATTCATGGTTCTTGGCATGTTTAGCTTAATATTCTTAAGAAAGCAATTGCAGAAAAGACATAAGAGAAAATTTTAAGTTCAATTAACAGATTTTCTAAGTTTGAAGAATAATCAATGATCTATCGTTCAATAATAATTGTAACACACTTTGAAGTGCGTATAGCCCAATAACACTACTTTGGGATTTAAGGTTGATCAATCAATATCAAGGTTCCAATCGATCGATTGACTTAGGAGAGAAATTACTCGAAAATATGAATTCAGAGCAAAGGAAAAGCGTGCTGGATTGGGAAGTAGATCTAAGTTATGTAAAAGGTCGAATCTATCAACAGCTGATAAACAAACAGGATCTGGCTTTAGATCATTTAAAGAAGAGCCTTACGATACCGGAAGAATTAAAGAAGAAACAAAAAATCGCGCAAACGCACTATTTTATGGAAAAAGTTTATGCAGATATGGATCAATTGAAACCAGACACGGAATCATATCAAAAGTGCCTATCAATTCTCATAGAATTTAACGAATATCATCGAACTTCATACACGTTACTCCATCTAATTTTAATTTTTTTGGAAATGAATATTGACCAAAATGTTTCGAGGTATTTTCAACAACTAGAAGACCTGAGCAAAAAGTCAGGTAATAGAATAATTAACTTGCATTATAAACTGGGTAAAGCCATAATTCTCAAAAGTAGTCGTCGCGCAAAATACAAAATCGAGAAATTATTTATTGACATATTTAAAACCTTGAAGTAAGTCAGTAGAGTGTTTTGAACAAGAAATACAAATATTCATCGACCCGTCCATCCCCAAACTCTCATTCAAAATTGTAGGCACCCCATGAATAGTCTAAGCTAGAACCAGACCCACCTAGTACATCTGCCTCAAGAACAGAAAAAATGAAAACGTCGCCTTCCATAATTCCAACATTAAATCCGTGTGCATCGATCGATTCCCCAAAAACGTTGATCGAGATCAGACTGGAGGAGAAAATTATTAACCAAAAATACCGTTTAAGTTTCACTGTATGGAGATTCCGACTGTTAAATAAAAGCGTCTTGGATCAATCGATCCCATTAGGCTGATCGATCGATATGCTAATGATTTCTTTTAGCTTTAGTAATTATGACAATTACAAAAAATAGAGTGGTGGAGGCCATAAAAATATTAAAGTTTAAGAATCCTCCATCACTACCACTTAAACTAAAAGGTGGTGATGATATTGGTTCTGATGACGTGGGTGTGATGCTGGTAGTGAGTGAAATGGTAGTTCCTGTTGCTTCTGAACTTGACTCACTAGATGTCGGAATGGTACTTGTGGTCATCGATGTTGTAGTGTCTGTTGATTCTGAACTTGAGTCACTGGTTGTAGTTACCGATACTTGATCTTTTGGATTGCTAAAATATGTAACGTATCCACTATCAGGAGCTCGATCCTCCTCTGTTGCTTGGAATAGGTGTAGACTAGCTTGAAATGCATCAAAATGCCAAAAAACAAAATCCAACTCAGCTAAATTGGAAGAATTACCCGAGTCGATATCTATCATTGGGACTTTGAATTCAATCGAAGCATTATCTGCCGCCATTTTTGCGTGCTGTGGGTATTGTGTATAATCATCAATCGCTGCCGTTTTGCTATTCTGGGATGTATTGAGGGATATGCCTGGGAATACCCATGTTGCTTCTTGAGAGTCATCTGTAGAGACGAAAGCCATAAGTACAAACACATCTTCAGCTGGATTTCTTAATGTTACATTCCCCCATAACAGCGGAAAGTCATAAGCATTAGAATAAGTCATTCTTATAAAGAGAAACTCAGTATCATTAGAGACCTGAGCACCAATTAGATTCATTCCTGGAACGTCATCAGCACTATCATTTACGAGAGATGCTACAGCATCCCAGTCACTCATGTCGCCATCAATGATTATCGTAATTGGACTTTGGGCTGTGGGATACAAATATCCAAGAAAAATAAATACTAAGAAGCAAAAAACAAAAATTGAATTGTGTGAGTTTAATCTAATCACTGTAGTCGTATTAACATTTTTATCCTTATTAAATTGCTAGAATTATTAACAAAATCCGCAATTAAATCCGTGAATATATTTTTTCTTTTTATCTATAACTGTATTGAGAAAGAATAGGATGGAAATCATTTTCAAATGATAAATTCCTTGAAAGATTAATGATCAATATGGTCAATCTTACTCCTGTAACATTGATAACACGTAGCCACAAAATTGATTTTTCAGTAAATTGATAAAATCACCCACATTTGTAATTGAACGCTCCAGTTAATGAGTTATGGAAGCATTAAGTGAAAAGGTGTTTATGATGGCTTGAGAATAATATTTTGTTTGATCTGTTCATAATAATTTTAAAAACTCCTTAGTAAAATTAAATCAATGAGTAATCCCCTATGTCCTCATTGTAACAAAGAAATTACCGGAAATCCAAATTGGAAAGAAATTAAAATTGAAAGGTCGAAAATGAAATGGGCGGCTAAATATTGGTTTTCAATAATGTGGTATTGTCCACATTGTAGCAAAGTAATCGGTGTGGGAAGATAAAAATTGAATTATGTTATTTAATCCAGAGTTCACTCCATCGATTTGACTCGAAGGTTACTCTCAACTTTGTTCATGTTAAATTCAAAATTGGGGTAACCCTTCATCTATTTTATTAAGATTCAGAAGGCTTTGATTTGAATTAATAAAGTCGGATAAATCAGATCATCAAGGAAACTGACAGTGATTTATCGATCTCACTTTATCGAAGATTGCTCCAAACAATTAAATATTCAATGATATTTGGAGAAGTATCTAGTAAAATATGTCCAAACCGGGGGGAAGAACATGTATCAACAGCTACCTACCGATATTGCTAGGATAAATGAGACGAGAACCAAAATCCTTTGGGGTGCACTCGTGGCATACCTCATTGCCTTGATTCTGCCTATCTTTACAGTAAGCTCAATTTTTGGAACCAGCAACGCAATCCTGCTGGAATTAGTGGTTGTTAGTGGATTATTTTTGGTGTGGTATGGATTGATCATTCTCATCTCTGCTCTCGCGGCTAGGAAATCATCCACCCAAGTCTCTGTTAACAGTTATTCAATTGCGAACATCATCTTAGCGACATTATGGCTTTTCCTCCTCAATGCGGCCAAAGATTCTGCCAATCAGGACATCGAACTAGCTGCAGTTTCCTTAGGAGCATGTATTATCGAAAAACATTTTACTCTTGATAAAGGTTTGCCCGGGCCAGATCATCGCTTTTCGGCTGATACCGCTGAGTTCCGCGAGTTGGTTGAAGCTGTCCGTGCGGTCGAAAGCTGCCTTGGCGAGGAATGTGTCAAACCGGCCCTGGGGGAAATGCGCGGACGCCAGGATTTTCGGCTGTCCTGTGTTGCCGCCTGTGACCTGCCTGCATTAACTG
>JACZSS010000383.1 GCA_022574115.1 Candidatus Heimdallarchaeota archaeon
GCGCTAGAAGCAGATGGCTGGATACCAATCGTGTCCCCAATTCAAATTATCGAAAAACAAATTGACGAGATTGTGCAACTTAGGAAAGCTAAAGGTCTATCCATGGACGAGTTTCACGTCACGCCCTTCGTCAATGCAATTTTTGGAGATTCACCAGAAAAAATGGAATTGCTACGTCGCCACCTACATCACTATTTTGCAACAATGGGGAGTAAAAAAGACAATTTTTACAATAAAATGCTTAGCAGGATCGGATTCGCCGAGGTAGCTGCTAACATCATTGATCTTTTTCACCAAGGAAAAGTTGCTGAATCAATCAAGGCAGTCTCAGATGAGTTGATTGCAGCAACCTGTATTTTCGGTTCGAAAGACGAAATACAGCAAAAAATAAGTGATTTGTTAAAGACTGGGATCACTCGTCCGCTACTCGGTCTCCCACTTCAAGCAAAAGTAGAACACGCGACAGAACTCTTAGATGCATTAACACCATAAGTATCTCCGAATTAAAGAAATTCACGTGAACGAAAATATTTTCAATTCACAGATTGTATATAACTTAAGGATGAGTTATGCAATAATAAATTCCCATATTATTACAATGGACGGTGAAAATCTTGGGATAATTGAAAATGGTGGCGTTGGTTTTAGAGACAACACTATTGATTATGTCGGCCCAATTAGTGGATTTGATTATCAAAGTTATGAATTTATCGTCGAGGGGAAAAATCAGATATCCATGCCTGGACTGATCAACACTCACTTTCATTCTTCTTCAACCCTCCTCCGAGGTGGAGCTCAAGATGTGCCAGAAATTGAATGGATGAATAAAGCAATAGGTCCATTAGCACAGTCTTTAACTACGGAAGACAGAATTTTGGGTTCTCAGATAGGAGTTCTTGAAGGTATCAGGAGTGGGACTACCACTTTCGCGGAAAATACACGAGATGTTGACTCAATTATTGATAAGTCGCATCTAAAATTCGGAAGTCGGGTTGTTGCCGCTGAAACTATAAATGAAATATCATCTAATCGAGTAAATTTACATCCCCGAGATCTATACGAATATGACAAGGAAAAAGGAGAAGGTGAACTGAAAACTTGCGAAGCTTTATTTAATAAATATCAAGGAAACGAACTAATTTCATGTATGTATGGCCCTCAAGCTTTGGATATGGTATCTTTGGATTTACTGTCAACAATTTATGAACGAGCTCGTGAACAAGAGGCAATGATTCATATGCATGTGGCCCAGGGTGGTCGGGAAAGAATACAAATCGAGGAACGATATGGATCAGGGGCTTCTACTGTTTCGGTACTCAACAACAATAATATGTTGAATAAACGATTACTAGCTGCTCACATTCATGATACGACGAATGAGGAGAGGAAATTGATGGTTCAAAATGATGTCAAAATGGCATCTTGCCAAAGCTCGATCGCCATGATTGATGGATTAGTCTCACCAGTTTCTGATTATATAAATATGGGTGGTATTGCAGGATTAGGCACAGATCAAGCACCTGGTCCAGGAAATCACAACATGATCCGAGAAATGAGAACTGCGAGTTTACTTGCAAAAGTAACAAGTAAGGACCCAACCGCGCTGCCGTGTTGGGAAGCTTTGCGGTTAGGAACAATAAATGGAGCCGCTGCGCTAGGGATTGACAAAGAAGTTGGATCCCTACAGATTGGCAAGAAGGCTGATATAATTATGATTGACATGAATCGGTTGAATATGATTCCATTTGTCACAAAACCGTTTAGGACTTTTGTACCCAATTTAGTTTATTCCGCCAATGGATCAGAAGTTAGTAACGTATTTATCAACGGCAAACAGATTTTGTCAGATGGACAATTTTTGGATGTGGATGTTGAAAAGCTAAAGGAAGAGGCGTTGGATAGAGCAAATATCATTTTTCAACAGGCAAGTGAGGAGTGGAGAATCGCAGGCTCAAAATTAGTAAGCATGGTGGAAAATGGATTTCTTTAAGGGACGTTTCAACTAAGATGGATAATCAGTTAATAGTTAATATACCAACTTAGGTTGCAGGAGGCAAAGATTAATCTTCATGAAATAATTCCCGACAGTGCAGGTCATTTTTTGAATCGTTCCCTTAACACTTCAGCGAACACAGAATGTAATGAGGGAGATAATACTCGCAACAAAAATGAGTAACTAAGATCTAAACCTAGATCTAGTGTTTGGCGAAGAGCATGAATGTAGCTTATTTGACATCATCGTGATTAATCCGTATTTAATTTTCCAAGAATGCGATTTTCACTAAAAATGATGTAAGAAAGCTGATATTATATTCATAATACGGATTCCGTTTGCATCGTTCGATCAATCTGATAAGTTGATTAACTTGCTTTACAAACATCGATTGATAATTTCATTTATCGAAAACAGAGAATCATGAAGAAAGTTATGAAACACTACTGAAACATACCTTTTATCCAACTTCATCCTAAGTTGACTAGTAGATGAATCGATCGAGTTACAAGTAGATAATAATAATGAATTCCCTACGTGAAGTTCTCATCTATGTAACTGGTGGTAGCTGTATTCTTTTAACTCGCTTCTCAAATCCTCACTTGAGAGTATAATGACAAGAAAACGAGTAGTTATCATCGGGATGGGAGGCAC
The DNA here is from genome assembly GCA_022574115.1 of Candidatus Heimdallarchaeota archaeon. Classification (GTDB taxonomy): domain Archaea; phylum Asgardarchaeota; class Heimdallarchaeia; order Heimdallarchaeales; family Kariarchaeaceae; genus LC-2. The sequence goes on from JACZSS010000383.1 coordinate 2,648, forward strand.
TATTTCTTCAGTATTACAGGAAAAGGGATTCGTGCCGAGTCATTCATCTTCTGACTTGGTTGCCTTTCTACCCGAGATACAAGATATATATGATATTGAGACTCGAGAAGTTATGTCTACTGATTCTTCAAACATTCAACCAGATGATTGGGTTGAATTGGCTGATGTCATATTTCAGGAAATCTCCAGAGATGATATCCATGGAGTCGTAGTCACTCATGGCACGGATACTCTTACCTATTCAGCAAGCGCCGTTGCGATCATGGTTCAACGACATGGGAAGCCTGTTGTCTTTACCGGTTCTCAAATCCCGTTTATGGTTCCTGGGTCTGATGGTAGAAAAAATCTGATTGATGCAATTAGAGTAGCCGCGGATGCAGATTTAGCGGAAAATGTTATTGTGTTCAATAACAAAATCTTCCGATCTGTAAGAACTTTAAAGTTACGAGAATATGATTTGAATGCATTTGAATCTGTCGATCCAACTGTTATTGGCGATCTGGCTCTAGAAATTCACTGGAACGATCCTACTGCGAGACGCAGATCAAATATCAAACCTGTTTTTAACTCGAAAATGAATACGAATGTCGCCCTCGTCAGATTATTTCCAGGGATGAAGCCGGAATTGTTAGACCAAGTTGTGAAATGTGGCTACAAAGGAATTATTCTGGATGCATTTGGGTCTGGTAACGTTCCAATCAAAGAGAACTCCTTACTTCCAAAAATTAAAGAAATAACCGCTCAAAACATTCCAATAGTTATTACCTCTCAATGTGTCTTTGGAACCACAGAATTGCTCTACGAAACCGGTAAATTAGCTCATGAAGCAGGTGCCATTCAAGGAATGGATTATGTAGCCGAAGTAGCTATGATCAAGCTGATGTGGGTTTTAGGTCAAGAACCAGAATCAATGGAAAAAATTACTGAATTATTTCAACGTAATTATGTGGGTGAAGTCAATCCAGCCGTTGTAGACTTCTATAATTAGAAACTAATTTGATCCGATGAATATCTCTTATTTGAAAATAAATATTAACCAAAATCAAATTTACTACATATGGCGAATATTCTCCGATCTGTAGCAGATAATGTTACAGGTGAATACTTTGTCGATGATTCATGTATAAACTGTGATACATGCAGACAACTCGCTCCAATGGTGTTTGACGATAATGGTGATTACTCATTTGTATTTAATCAGCCAAATAACGATGTCAGTATTAAATTGACTCAACAAGCAATTGTCAGCTGCCCTACAAACTCGATTGGGTCAACTTCCGAACTCGACAAGAAGGTAATATGGGAAGATTTTCCTCTGAGATTAGAAGAGAATGTGTAC
>JACZSS010000384.1 GCA_022574115.1 Candidatus Heimdallarchaeota archaeon
TAAATTAAATCTTGATCAGCAGTTATTGTCACTAAAATTGCAATCTAGCATCTGTTCTTTAAGCTTAAGCACTTTGTATGTTTTAATGTTCTACACACAAGCAACACTCATAAACGAATCGAGGAATGCTTTTGAAGGCTTAAGGAATCATTCTTTATGACGCGGTTGGGAAGAAAACTCTATAATTTTCTCAAATCAAGATCTTGTGCACATGGTAAAATTTCCATTTGAGTTACATTCGGATTACGGTCTGTTCACATGTGTATTATTGGAGCCAGCAGGAAATACTGCTTATGTGGGAAAATCGGATGGAACTGTCGAAATTTGGAATATAGCTGAGCAAGAAAAAGTGACCGAGGTGAGATATTTGACTCTCAACAATTTTAATGAGATGATACCAATCGAGGACCCAGTAGTAAATCTCGCAGCTCCTGCGGATTTTTCGTATGTGTACGCATTTATGGGGATTGCAGCCTATTGTATTGACACTCATCTAAAACAGATAGTTCAACAAATACCTATTTCTGAACCGATAGTCTGCGGAGCCATATCACCGATCAAAGGAGAGGTAAGTGTACTTGCAAATACTGGATATCTGTCGCGGTGGTCGCCAAAGTTTATTGAGCGGACCGGTAGTATTGAATTTGACAAAGAATTTGAATATGCTTACGTTTGTCACCATTCGGATGAATCCAAAATTATTCTAATTAATCCTAACGGGACGGTTTTACTAACCAACCTAACTGGAGAACGCTATACTGTCAGCATTGATATTCCCGAAGCAGCAGAACTGCTTGAATCGAGCTGGTTTGATAAAAATGACAAGTATCAGATATATCTAGACAAAGCCGAAAATATAATTGTAATCGATCGGGAAGACGCAGACGTTAAACTGCTTGATGGATATAATATTTTGAACCATGGGAAAAATGCTTCGGATGCGTATCTACGACAAAAAGTGGATGAATATGATTTTACAGAACAGGACAAGAATTATATTCTTGATCAGCGTCTATCAAGACATTCAAAAGATCGTTACTCTGCCGAGATTGATGCAATTAATAAACCAGATATTTACCAATCCACTGTCTCAGAGGATTCCAAGACATTGACTTTTGCTTTGGAAGAATTCCATCAAACAGATAGTATGGATCGAAAGTCATTGTCATTGTCCCTAATAGAAAAAATGGCTGACAAGCATAATGTCCCTCCAAAATATATCGATTTTGCATTTCGGCAGCGGCATCTTGCCACAGACTTGCTTGATCGTGCTAAACAATATGAGATTATGTGGATAACGAGGAAAAACAGAATGACTCAGCTTCGCTATTTGAGTTTATTTTTTGCCTTAATCATGCTTCTTCTTAGTATAGAGGTTCAATTTGAGGGTTTAGCGGTTTTTGTGTTTTTTGTCCCCGTTGTCGTACAGATGACACTCTTGGTATTTTGGGGTAAACTAAATAGAGAACCGCGTTTCGAGGATCTTAATGAGTTTGTGGGGTTCAAGAAATTCATTTGGCTAAATATCTCTTTGTCAATTATCCTCATGGTACACACTTCAATATTCCCGATTCTAAACATCGTCCTTGATAGGTTATGATCTCTTAGATTGAAGAAGTTGTAAGTAGGAGGTCCGAATTTGTGCTTGCTTGATCCCGATACGTTTGCTCATCTTGCATAACTTGAGCTCGATTTGAGCTATCTCATCTTTGCTGTCCAATATAATCTCCAATTCTACAAACTCGCCTAGATTTTCAACTTCATCTAAAGAAATTGTAACGTCATCCAACTCCCACATTTCTCTCTTTTTCCCGACTAACCCAGTTTGGTTGAAACCAAGCTCTTTCAAAATATCAATTATTTTATCATCCATTAATTGAGCGGTTAGTTCAAGTCTTGATTTTGATTTTGTAGTGAGTTTTGGTCCCTTGTAAGTTAATTCTGTGTAATTTTCGGTCTTTCGCATTCTCAATGCTTCGTCTGTTTTTGAAAAATTTCTATTTGGATGCTGAAAATAATAATCCGTAGCTTCTTCTGTCCTTAAATATTTAGCACCTAGGAATTGTAAATTCGCTTTGATTTTGCTAATTTCACAGGGGAACTTCATCTCGAATTCGTACATAATTCAAGTTTTAGCTCGAAGAATAAATATTTTTCTTTTATTGTTTCACAGCATCCCTGATCGCATTTTCTAGCTCTTCCATTGTATAAGGCTTTTGGATAAATCCAACATTTTGGTACTGATCTAATTCATCTAATGATTCATTGTTATATCCGCTGGTCAATAAAATAGGGAGATTTGGATCTTCTTTTCGAATTTCTTGCATCAATTCATAGCCAGTGATTTTAGGTATGGTAATATCCAGAATCGCTAGGTCTAGATCGTGTTGATTGACCTTGAAGAGTTTGACAGATCATAAAATAATTGCATTAATTAATCTTTTCCCAAAGGTAAATATCCAGAACAATTTAATGCGAGGGAAGTTATGATTCCATCTTCAATATTGCAATAGATTGTCTGCAAGACCTTTTGCCATCCATCTTCATCATGAAGATCAACATGGTATGAAATAAAATGTCTTTTACCCTGAAGGTGTTTAGATTGTGACTTTTTCATTTTAAATTTATCAGCATCACCAAACCAACTTTTGAAGTATCCAACTGTGTCAGAATTATTATTTGCTTCCCTAAATGGATTCTTGGATGGTAGTAACGCCTGAAAAACTACGTCCTCAGATAAGATAGTTTCAAGATTATCAAATTCTCTATTTTTTAAGTATTTAAGAAATAAATTGCCAGTCTTATTGTTATTCAACTTAACCACATCACTAATTTTTTTGTCGATCGATGTTTATGTCTCGAGAACTCGATATTTAAAGTTTCTAACCAGTCGATGGGAAAATGCGATTAGTAAGATGGTCCTTAATTCTGATCCAACAAACAGTTTAGACCGACGTATTAGTTCCCTCAGAAGACCATTAATGATTCTAATGATTATGACCGCAATCGACCAATCAATCCCCAGGAATTTCATTTGAGTATAATAATGGTGTCTCTCACCTCTTATCGGCAATCATTCCAAAAAAGACAAACACAAGTTTAGAAAATTTTGTAGTTCAACATTTGTTCCAACCTTTGGGTATCCACGAATTCACTTGGTGGAGTGATTCGTACGGGATTAATACTGGTCGATACAGTTTGTGGCTTGCTCCTTATGGTATGAGTAAAATTGGTTAACTAAGGCAAAACAACGTTAAGTGGAATGGAGTTCATGTAGTTAGCGAGTACTGGGTGAAAGAATCAACAGGCGATCGGAGCTCAGTAACTGGTTTGTATCGATACGGGTACCAATGGTGGTCAATAACAAATTTTGGATATTATTACGCATATGGTTTCGTAGGTCAAATTATTGGCGTTCATCCAGATACAAATATCACGGTTCAGATGATAGCGTGGGGAGAAGTCGATTTTCTAAAAGTAATGAACCAGTACGTGATACTTGCAGTAATTGAGGAAGACGGTCCAACTCCAACTGATTTGTTTAACACTTGCAGCCCGATAAATTCTCCAGAGACAAGTTCATGGGTAAATAGTTCACATTCTACAAACACCTTCGCTTCAAATACAGTAGATCGATGGATATTAATTAATCATTTCATTCGAAGTTTTATTAGTCTATTGATTACCGGCGATTCCATCAATCAACCCAAGTCGATCGATTGCAAAATCAGTTATGTGTCTGACATTTGAATAGATCTAGACATCCTGAGATTAGAATTAGGACAATTCTTCAGGATCGTCAAGTCCTGTTTCATCTATATTTTTGAGTAAAGTAATTGTTATGCTAAATTCAAACTCTCCAGTGTTCTCTTTCTCTTTAGATACACCTTGTATCATGGCATCCCCGCCCAGAGTTTCAACAGCTTTCTCGACAAAAGCAAGCCCCAACCCCACACCCAGTTTCTGCGTCCTACGGTCATGGGAA
>JACZSS010000385.1 GCA_022574115.1 Candidatus Heimdallarchaeota archaeon
GTATTCATTCCGTCTGTAGGCAGAGCTAGTGAAAATTCTATCAGCACAATATAGTCTTCCAACTTATAGAACAAGCTAGTTTCATCCACCAGAAAAACCAAGCTTTCAATTTTAATTTGCATCACTCCCTCATACTCCATCGGACACGTCGAGAATATTTAATGTATCCTTCAGTACTTGCTATATTAAACTTGTAGCCTTTATCGAAATCTCGAATGATTTTCAAAAAATTTTCTCAATGGAACCTTCACTTATTAATAAAATTCGCTAAGTATTAATTTCGAATGATCGATTATTTATCACTCCTGATTAGAGTCTGATCGGGTAGCAGCATATAAAATTTTGATGGGTTAGACGATAGTCATCGCAATATGGATCTATATATGCACCTGAAGCATTTAACCCACATTAATACTGATGAAGTCTTCAAACTCACCTGATTTACCCGTTACACCAAAATCAACTATGCGTAACAAGACTTTCTTCATCGTGGTTTTTTCTGGATCGATCGATCGACTCTCCTTTCCAATTTCCTCCTGAATAAAATGACCAAAGGCATTCGTGGCCCCTGCAAAAATGATTTCCAGATTCTTAATAACAGGTAATCGACACATTTTGCTGATTTGTCCTATATCAGGTCGACCAGTGTCATACGTAACACTGACATAATTTATCTTACGAAATCCGGTTAGTTCGACTACGTCAAATAACTCTTCGATGTTGTTTGTTACATTGATTTGTAAACTTTCAATCATATCAAATTTTATATCCCTCTCTTCAAGATTGGGAGCTTCGTCCGTCTGACGCTCTTGTGAGAATGGGGGATCTAACGATCTATGATCAGAGCCATCATCCGCATACCCAATTCGCAAGAACTTTACACTTGGATGGTTCTCAAGGAAGAGCGATAGATTGCGTAATATATCATGCGAGTAAACATTCTTGGTCTGAAAGGTGAAGAGACCCAACCTTGGGAACATAATGGTAAAATCTAAAAAATGGAGTCCAGGCGTGTTTATGAACTCAATCATGGTCAGATTCTTGTTTATTACTTCGGACTTGTCAAATAATTTACCGGTCAAGTTACAATTTCGAAATGTTATTTTCCGTAAGTTTTCCAATACCACCAAATCCGTTAGAATTGGGTGGATCTCCTTGAAATCGAGTTCGGCATACTCGATATCGTCCTCAGGTTAGGAAAGTTTGGATAGTTTATCTCAAATGATCGATCATGAGGAGCCATTGAACCCGAAAGTTGGACTGAAATTGCCCAAATGTCTTCTTGCAGCAGGTGATCAGTTAACAACCGTTTTGATCTTACATCTATCTCGAAGATTTGAAATAAACTGTGTTCTGATTGACCTATTTCAGTCACTATATACGTTATGTATTCTGTAATTTATTAATAAATTGATGAAAGTTGTTAAATATTTTTCTTGTGATTTCATTATTGTGGCTCATCTTCTAATCCTGAAGAAAGTTGAAGCAAAGGTTTTTATAGACTTGATCTGCGGTGAATGTGTTTGGAAGTAACCTTAAAGCCCGTAGTTGAACTTCAACGTTGGTACAAGGAATTTTTACTACATCCAAATGCCTAAGGGAAAATTTTTGGGTATTTATCATGTCAAGAACTAATTCGCAAAATGCTAAAACAGGTACAGGAGCCCTACCAAAGGGTAAAAAAACAGAATCGATAATTCAACGGTGTCAAGATTGTGGGTCTAGTTCCACAATTCAGGACTTTCAGCGGGGAGATACAATTTGTAGAGATTGTGGGACAGTTATCGAGGACAGTCTCATCGATGATGGACCCGAATGGAGGGCGTTTACCAGTGATGAACGCTCAAAACGGTCGAGAGTTGGTTCTCCGACCACCTACACCGTACATGACAAGGGACTCTCTACGCAGATAGGATGGGAAGACAGGGACGTTTTTGGAAAAAAATTATCACCAAACCAACGTTCCCAGATCTATAGACTGCGAAAATGGCATATTCGCACCAGAGTACATTCTCCTGTTGATAGGAACCTTGCACACGCCATGTCAGAATTAGATCGGCTGGCGTCACAATTAGGTTTACCGAGAAGTGTCAAGGAAACAGCATCGGTAATTTATCGTAATGCGATCAACCGAAGATTGATTCGTGGTCGTTCGATTGAGGCCATGATTGCAGCCAGTGCTTATGCAGCAGCTCGACAACGACGTGTTCCCCGTACTTTGGATGAAATCGCTCGAAATAGCCGCATAACTAAGAAAGAGCTGGGTCGCTGTTATAGACTAATGATACATGAGCTGAATTTGAAGATTCCATTGGCAAATCCGACTGACTACATTGTGCGCTTTGCAGCAGAATTAAAAGTCACTGGGACCACTGCAAGAAAAGCCATCGACTTGGTCAACGAAGCCAAGCAAAACGGACTCACTGCGGGGAAGGACCCGACCGGTTTAGCAGCCGCGGCCATTTACATTGCAGGTATTCTGGAAGGAGAGCGTCGCACACAGCGAGAAATCGCCGAAACAGCCACCGTTACCGAAGTTACAGTCCGTAATCGATATAAAGAATTAGTTAGAAAATTAGAGATCTCAATCACAATTTAATTCGGAGGAATAATCTTACTTAATGATCAGGCATCGATTCTCAAGATCGACAAAAAATCATGAGAAAACAAAACTAACAGAAACTTTCCATCGATTCATTTTTAGCCATACAGGTTAAACTAATCTCAATGGGCACATCTAATCCATTTTGGAGACACATTGGCTTTCCAATCATTATAGTTTTACTGATCGCTCTACTCGGTGCTGGATTTGCATTGTTTCTGGGTTCTTTTGTCCAAATTATGCAAATCTTAGTGATTGGAGGAGTCATTTATTTTGGGTACGACATTTTCTTTGGTCAAGGAGCAGACAAGCACAAACAGCGGCAGATAGGTCGCACCGTATTACGGCATCCATTGCTCGGCCGCTTCTTACATGAACAATCTCTCACGGGGTCCCTGCTTGATTTGGCTGCACAACATCTTGGTAGGGAAGCGATTCAAGGCACAGAGCGATTTTTTGAATTTACAATAATATCTCGGTTGAAATTATCTGGCGATATTGCCTCCAAACGGCCGGTATTGCAAAAAATTTTTCCCTCTATGTTCAGTTACTTCTCTGTTCTGAGGGTGCTGGATCTGAGTTATACAGGTATCAATAACATTCCTGGTCATCTATTATGCATTCAATCTGATGCATTTAACGGTCTAAACAACCTCCGGACACTTATTCTCAGCTTTAACAAAGGATTACGCGACTTGCCTGATTCCTTGTTTTCCTATCTCCCAAACCTCTCTGAACTAATATTATACCAGACTTCAATTCCAATTGACCATCCCATCTTGACACGATTGCGTGAGAACGGAATTGCTGTCAAGATTAATTGGAAGCTATTACCATCCAGTCAATTCAACTAGTCATCCAGGTAGTTGATCCGATCGATTATCAGCTCGCTAACGGAAAGTAATATTATAATAATAGCAGAAGATGGTTTGTGAATGGTAAAAATCGATCGATTCCCAAATTGACTAGCCTAAGTTCGTACTTGAAACGCGTGTGGGATATCAACTGGGTGTGAAAATGGATAAACGATCAAAGTGTTTAAATGCTAAAACTATAGCCCCAATTCATGTTAAAAGACCAAAACGAGACCCTCATTCAAAACTATGTAAGGGCGATGAATGACTGGGATGCTGTGGCATCAATGCTCCATGAGGACTAATCCGGAACGGTCGGGCGTTCTAAGCAGATCGATAAGTAGTGGACATAGTGAAGGAGTTGCGACATGCTTTATAAGTAGATGAGATTATCAATCGATATTATCTCCGCGGTTCTAGACGAGCACATCAAAGCAAATTTAGCACCAAAATAAAGAAAGCAAATGATATACACTGATGGTCCGAAAAGCAAAACCTGTACCATCAAGTCAATTGGATGAGAGCGA
>JACZSS010000386.1 GCA_022574115.1 Candidatus Heimdallarchaeota archaeon
GTTTTTCCAACCTTTATGGATCATTGCTCCAACACTTATATTCAAGGATTTCTTGTTATTACCAGGTATCAGGCTCAACAGTATAAGTGGGACAAGAAGTGTGAGATAATATTTGTAAATCCCTCTGGCGATAGTTGCATGCGCCAAACACATGTACGCGGCGGTAAAACGGTAGTAGAGTTTGGGATTTCGTTCGAGGTAATCAAAACCTGTAAAACCGACCCAAGCAAGTAGAAACAATGAACCCAAAAATAATACATGCGAGTTGATTAGGGAGAATAAAAGATTACCAAAAACATCACTAGTTGTAAATTCAATAAGGTTTAGATCCCGAGAACTCGCATTAGAGCCTGAGGCAAAATAAGCATCACATGAACCTAGGTCCAATATACCGGCTAGAAGATTTGTTGCTTCACCACCCTCCGGACACTTTATTGTTGTTTTAGGTCCTCCTGGTAAAAACAATTTCTGATAATAGGGGACAAATGTTGTTACTATATAGGGTAGGGATAGGAGAAGCGCAAAAAAGAAAAATATCAATATTTTTGCGATGCCTCGGAGGATCCCATACCGTCGAGCCATCCAAAATCCAACTGGCATCAGCATGAATAAGGGAAACTGTTTGGTGAGAGTGGCCATCGCTAAAAAGAACATTGACCAATTATCTCTTTTCTCCAGGTAAAAATAGAGAAACACCAGCAATAAAAAGTTCATTTGGGGTGCATTTAAGACCTTTAAATCGGAATAATAAATGGCTATAGGAGAAAACGAACCGATTAATGCAATGGTGAATGCAATGACGTTCCCCGTTACTCTTTTTGCTAACACATATACCATCACATAAGTTAACGAATCAAATAACAAATTACTATAAACGATAGAATCATGCGGGTCCATATCAAAAAAATAACTTCCGATTGAAATCAGATAAATATAGAATGGACCATATACGTAAGCGTTTAACTTATCATCTTCAGTTATATGACCTGAATACGGATCCCAACCATCAACAAACGCGTCGACGTATGGGATATAATAAACAGGAAAATCAGCATATCCTTCGGTGGCTATTTCCTGTCCAGATTCAACGTTGAAATAATTGAAAAGATGCAAAGGGCCGTCTTCGATTGGTCTGAAACCAAACGAATCAGGATACACATCAAAAAATACGACCCTCAACCATAGTCTAAACCAAAATGCGATTCCAAAAATCAATAGCACAAAAATCAGGTCTGTTAAGCGATCAGTTCTGGGGTTAGTTATTTTTGGATATTGTTGAGGAGTTACTCGCAGTGTATCCAGAGTTGCTTTTACACCTTCAATCATAGGATTAGAAAAGGAAGAAACTGCCTGTTTCTTTGGAGTTTTCTTAGCCAAATAATTTCACCAAAGTTAAGTTCGGACATTCCAACCTTCAATCAGCGTTATTTATAGTTTAGGAATTAGCAATTGCACTTAGGATTTCTTTGAAATCAGAAAGCGTATGTTCAAAATTATTATGAGGCCACCTTATATTCTCAGTGTTAACTACAAAATCAGCTAAGCCGATTAATTTACCCAACCCATAACTAAGTTCTTTTGTGTCTCGAAGATTGAATCGTCGTATATCCTCAGCCATTGCTAAATCCTCTACTCTCTTAGCTCCAGCTGCTTTCGATTCAGCTTTCCGATCTGCGTTTAATAATCTTGAATGACGAGTCTTAACGGAGGCGTGAAATGACACTAGAAATACATTATCGGCACCTAACTTTTCATTAAGATAATCAACTTCACTAATTGCTTTTACACCAGACAAAAAGAAGACAGACTGACTATTGAAATTCGCGAATGCGTACTCCAGTGCTTTTTCGGTAAAGTAAGAATCTGATTTTGCCTTACATTCACCGGCGACTTTCACGACATTTTCAGGGGTTGCCTCCAATCCTCTGTCCTCCACTTCTTGATAAACAAAGGTCCCAGTCTCCACCAAGTTATAATTCGCTTCTTTGACCAGTGTTTTTGCATGAGTTGTTTTTCCGGATAGTGGAAGTCCTAAAATAACAATTACTTTCATTACTCAAAATGGTGAAAACTGCTAGTCAATTTGAAATTTACTCTATGATTAGTTGAAATAAAACCAATGCACTAAAATTATTTTAAATTCACTGTCAAAATGAGCTAAACAGGAGGAAAATCCGAATTTACAATAAAAGTTTCAACTCCATCATAATCGAGAATCAATTCAGTACTGGTTTTCCCAACCAGTTTCAATGTTTCAATTGCTCCCAACCGATTTAATGGTGTGTTATTGTTTCCACAGTAATAGCTATATGTGCACCGAGGGCAACCATCATCACGTTTACAGGGACATTGTTCCATAATGGTGAGTGAACGATCCAGTCCACGACTAAGTTTTTCAAACAATAGTTTCGATAGTCCAGAACCACCTTCATTTCCATCATAAACAAAAATCAGACCGGTATCTCCAATTGACACTCCGCCAATTTGATTAGCTCCTCCTCCTGTTAATGAATTACCTGATTCAATTAGAACGTGTTCTATAGCGTGGTAAGTTCCGCCGAGATAATATTGAGCTTCAGGATCTGATAACGAAGAAACATTGTCTATGGGTTTAGGCATTGCTAATATAAAGCCAGAGGTCGTAAAATTATGTGAAATTGGTTCTTCCAATTCATATTGATTGAGTACTTTTCCTGTGAAGATGTCCTTTTTGACATATCCAGTGATGGTTTCAGTCAGCTCAATCTTACCAAAACCAGCTGCGAGTCCGTTGAAGTTGGTTTCAATAGATAAATCCTTGACTTCTGGCCAAATTGATCTCATGGCTTGCGTTTTTTCCCTTCTTGATTTGATCTGAACCAAGTCTGCTGCGCGAATTTTTGTATTTAGCCGTTGAACCTTGTAAGATTTTCCACCGTGGAGATATATGGCACCCGTGTGAAGCTCCCGTAGAGCAATTGGAAGGGATCTTTCACCAATTTGTCTATTATTACTCATTATTTTAATTGACTTTCCGATACCTCGAATAGAAAAGTCTCGAAGAAGAATTTGGCCAACTTTTCTATCTCGTAGTGAAATTAATCCTTTGCGTTCATGAAGTATTTTTTGTTTTCTTAGCTTATCAAGAATGAGATCATATCTGATGCTCTCCTTGATTGATAGTGGCTGATCCAAAAGCATCGAGATGATTTGATAATAGGCGACGTGTTCATTATTGGGTTCTACAAAAGCTGGCTCAAGTTCTGTCAAATAATCTTCTGGGTTTCGAGCATAATATGCCGATATTGGATCATCCCCGCGTAATACCAATGTAGCGAAGCTTTTTTGACCCGATCTACCAGCTCTGCCAATCCTTTGGACGAAATGCGTTAAACTCGTCAAGACAGAAATAACACTATCAACACTTCCAATATCAATACCCAATTCCAGCGTAGGTGTTGACACTAAGACATCCAATAATCCATTTCTGAATTTATCTTCCACGGACTTACGATGTTTAACAGACAAGCCAGCTCGATGAATATTTGAATTTATACCTCTTTTGTTAAGAATTATATTTAACGATTCTGATGCTAGATGACCATTGGCAAAAACCAATGTTTGATGTTCCCTATTATTGAAGTATTCTGATATTTTATTATACTATGAAAAAAGGTGATTTTATTAAAAGTAGAGGGGCGCGTGTCCACAATTTAAAAAACATTGATGTAAAAATACCCTTGGGAAAGTTGGTGTGCGTGACTGGGGTTTCAGGTTCTGGGAAGAGTTCTTTGGTAAATGATATTTTAGCCCGTGCACTGCTCAAAAAGATCTACAAGGCAAAAGAAGAGCCAGGAACACACAAGTCAATTGAGGGTATTGAGCATGTAGACAAGGTGGTGCTGGTAGACCAGTCACCCATTGGAAGAACGCCGCGCTCCAACCCCGCAACCTATACCGGAGCATTCTCTGTTGTGCGAGACTTGTTTGCGGGAGTA
>JACZSS010000387.1 GCA_022574115.1 Candidatus Heimdallarchaeota archaeon
ATCAGTCTCTACTGCGATTCGAATATTCTTTCTTTCATTCCACATCCCATTTAGAAAGAATTCATTACATCTGCGGTAAAACTTTTCAGGCTCAGAGGACGAGGGGAACCATATTCGGGTTGGAGATTGCTCCATGATACTTTTCGCACGAGTATTATATAAACTACAGAATAAATTGTACAGCTTCTTTTCAATTTTGATCGAGTTTTCAAAGATAAATTCTTCAAAGCTGTCTAAATTTTCGTTTTCTAGATCAACAATCTCAAATAAAAGCTCCCTATTCGGGTTTAATCCAAGACCGAGTCCTGCATCGGTAACGTTTGCTGATCCTATGTAACATTTTAATTCACTACGGTAATATTTAGCATGTAGGTTTTGATTAATGTATAGCTCAGCTTTGGGAAGCTCATTTATTACTTCAAATACAGACAGATCACTAACTCCATTTACGACATCCTCTTTCCTCCATCTCATTACACATTTTACGTTAACTTCAGGATCAATATCCGATAACAGATTCTTGAAAGTTTTCCGTTTGATGAATGGAGCTATAATCACAAGGTCAACCTTTGCCTCGTTTACAAGTTCAGTAAGTAGGTTAAAGCACTCAGAATAGTGAAGAGACAAATTCACTCCTCTTGAAAGAATTCCATCGCCATTCTTCCCCAGTCCTCTCGGATTCTGACTAATTCGTTTAACCTTTTGTCTGATAACGCTTCATCTTCCATTCGCGCCCAAGATTCAATTAATAGTTTGATTCCATCCTCCGCGGTTTGAATTTTTTCTTTTAGCTGTTCAGAGTTCAGCTCATTCACGTCTCTAGAACCCGAAAGATCCAATAATTGGAAAGCGGGATGTTTCTGGAATAAGGTAATCCGGATTAGTCCTGCAATGTTATTTACCTCGAAAAAATTAGTAGAATTTCGAGTCGATAGGCCAAACGAGAAAAGTGTTGGAGACTTCAAAATTAATTTAGCTTCCTCTTTTGCCTTGGTTTGATCAATTTCACCTTCTTCCTGAATAAAACTTGTTAGTTCGTGCTCTTTTTCCTCTTTCGATAACAGTTCCTTTTGCTCATCACTCCTTCCAATTATGTTTTCTTCTTTTCTTTTTTCGGTTGCTCTGGTTCCTTTTAGTTCAGGCGACTTCTGATCTATCAGCGTGTCTCCTTTAACTGTTCTGGTCCCTGAAGTCTGCTTATCCAAATAAGAACGTATCTGGCTTAGTTGCTTCTTTATATAGATAGCAACTTCGTATAAAACCAAATCATCTAGTTGTTCATTTTCTTTAAATGAATCGCGAAGTGCTTTTGCGTCTACATAACGATCTTCTAAATCGGTTAAATCTAGTTTTCCAAGGGATGTAAACGTATTTGCGGATTGTTTGTTGTTAGATACCCCGAAAACTTCATCGAATTCTGAAGGAAAGTCAACTTCAACTCCCCACCATCTCTCCGTTGGCTCATATTGATTAGCCCATGACGTGTCCAAATGAAGTTCACGATCAGCTCGCAGAATGGATACTCCTAAGTTCCTTTTAGCGTGCTTACCATGTGGATAGTCACCAGGATTTTTACCTGTAGATTTTCTTGCGGCATCTTTAGCAACAGACAATGACACCCTTAGCGAGGCTTTTTCATAATTAAACGTCTTTTGGTAGCTTTCGCTAGATGGGTAAGGCTCGAAAATCGGTTCTCCTGCTTCTATTCCACCTTGAGAATATTCTGGTGATATCGTTCCAGTCATTAATTGCATAGGGTCATTAGGTTTGGCTTTCTCATCATAAATAATTTTCTTAGTTTCTTTGTCATAAATTTTAAGCATTATATTTAATTTGTCCCGATCAATAAATCTCCTGTAGATTCTTCCGATCTCACTAGCAGACTTTTCGAGTATTGTCACCCCCGTTTTCCAGGTCAATCTCCGATAATCCAAATCAGACCATAGGACAAGTGTGCCTGACTTTGAGTTGATTTTAAGAATTTTTTTCCATAAGGAAGGGATCTTTTTTTCTGCTGGCTCCGGGATACCTTTTTGTTTTCCGGCCATCACTTGATCAACGTTCAAAAAAGTGTAAATAGAATTTTGAAATCCATCTTGCCAACTCCAAACTTCAACATGCCTGGCCTGTGAAATCGACGAATTAGGAAGCCCCATTCCAAATTTACCTATCCCTTTTTGTTTTTCTCGAGTTAAATTGGTACCCTTTCCAAATAGTAAGGCATCCCATAATGTTTCTTTGTCCATTCCTGTCCCGTCATCTAAGACGGCAATTTCGGATACTCGACTAATTTTTTTCTTTGATTTGGTTAGGATTTTTTTTTCAGTACAAAGAAGCTGAACGTTTTTTGCCCCAGCCTGGATTGAATTATCAATTAGTTCTGCTATCGCATATGCTGTATTACGATACCCAGAATCTCGCATTGATTTAATTGCATAGGCATCAGGTATTATTTCGCGGATATTATTTTCGGGCACGCTGTCAAAAATTGTAATTTTTCTTTAAAAACGTATATTGTTCAAATTAAATTATTGATCGAATCACCTAATCTGTCGGTAAACTCAAATCCATCCCAAATCCCGTTTGGCCTTCAATTTTTGTGGCACCTTCTGAATCTCGACTTACCTTGATAGCTGCATTATTATCATTGTCAAAGGCGGAGTCATGAGAAATCACAAATAACTGATTGATAAAACTCTGTTCATCAACTAATCTGGCGACTTGCTGCTTGCGCTCATCGTCAAGACCATCAGTGGGTTCATCGAGCACCATGAAACCTGTTTCAGCTAATTCTTTTGATATCGCTATTCGTAGCGCAAAAGCCAGACTCATTTTCTCGCCCCCACTTAACGTTGAGATAGGTCTTTCTTGAGATTTGTTGGCAGTAGTTCCCCTGACAACTTTTAATAGGAGATCTTTTTCTGTGTTTTCCATTTTGATCTGGAAAGAATTTCCACTATTAGTAAAATTGAGAAGGTAGGAATTTACTAAATGGGTAATCTTGTTTATTTTATAACTCAGAATTCTCGGGTAAATACCGTTAATTATCTGTGCGGCAAATTTCGCTTGGTTCTTCTGTCTCTCTTTAGCTCCAGTATTGTCTTCAATTTTTTTCGTTCGATTTTCAGCCAGTTTGATTTGTCCTAAATTAACTAAGATTGCATCTCGCTCTTTTTCTTGATTTGTTTTATTTTTTATAAGGTCCTCTAACAGGTTTTCAGTATCTTCAACTTCTCTGGCGACAAACTTTGATCTCTCTGCTTTATCCTCTATTTCCCGATAATTTTTGATAAATTCTTTATCTGTGACTACTTCGTCTACAGATCGTTGCAATATGTTAATTTTATCTTGGCTCGATAAATATAGTGAAATTGCCCCACTCCTATTTGAAAGATCAAGTAGTTTACTTCTGAGGTTCGAAATAGTCTCCAAGAAGATATCTTTGTCTTGTAAATCCTGATCTAGTTTCTTAGCTTTCAATTGTTTTTTGATTAGAGAAAGAGATGCTTTTTTCTTGATGGAATTTTCATTTCTTCGCTTAATTATGGATTGATATTGAATAATTGATTCTAGCAACTGTGTAACGGCCTGTTTTGTCTTGGTTATTTCATCAAATCGATTTCGGAGCTCTTTGGCTTTGAGATCAATTTCTGGATATTTTTTCACTAGATCCTTTGACTTAGTATTAATGGCTTTTATCTGATCTCGGAAAGTCGTGATAGAACTAATCACAGTTTTGATTGATCTATGTTCGAACAGGTTAATGAATTTTTGGAGTACTTCTAATCGTTCGTAACCCGAGGTTTTTGATTGTAGTCTCGTGAAAGCCTTTTCTAATTGCTTAAGTTCTTGAGATACGTGTTCAATCGAACTCTGCATTTGCTCTGCCTTCATCTTTGAGCTGCTTGGATCTAAAATTGAGTAGCAGATTGGACACGTCGGAGAATTGGTTTTATCCAAATCTTCTAGTA
>JACZSS010000388.1 GCA_022574115.1 Candidatus Heimdallarchaeota archaeon
GTTAATTGCTGAAAAATGCCGATAACAGAGTCGATAAATTTTGATATTCCTGAATACCCAAAGGCTCAATGATAATTGATTTCTTGACCTGTACATCAAAAAATTTGTCATTTGTTGTGAGATAGTTTGATTTTTCAACGTAGGTTATATGATTTGTAAAGTTTGACCAGGAATCATTCGATTCATCTTTTAGTTCAGTGCTACTTAAAACAACATTTTCAGATAATATTCTCAAAATTGCCAATCATATTGGATCCATCAGATTCTTATAATTACGCAGATTTTGTAGAATTTGTTTCTCCGAATTTGCCGGTCTCGATGCGGTGACTTTTGAATCGGTCGACAAAATTTTATCCATTTGATGAATTTGGGATAATAATTTTACATTATCGTTGAGCTCTGGGCCTTCTTCGTTATGATGTGATCGATTATCTTCAGAACTCACAATTAATTGAGATAGCGATGACAGTTAATAAAAATTATACGTTCGAGGCTCTAATTGCTTAGGAAACTTATGAATTTTATGCGAGTGCGTTAAGTTTTCCGAAATTTTAGATCGATCTTGATATGTTGGTGGTTTTGAATAATTTAATTGCTGCGCAAAAGAGCCCAACCTATAGAATTTTTAATAAAAATCCAACTTCAACCCCTTTTCATATGATCAATTTCAAATTTAAGGACAATAAAATTATCAAAATTCAATCCACATAAGATAATTTGTAAGTCAACCTGTATCACGCGTTAATTCAACGGAAACGTACGAATAAATTGCGTCAGGATTATATTACCATTCATATTGGGTAAATAAATTAGCAGAGCGTAAGTGGGTTAGCAACAACATATTTCGTATGTTGAAGCCTATTTTACCAAAGGTGCAGAATAGCTGTAAAAATACTGACCTTTAAGATCATCTTGAGCTATCTTGCCTGCCTTGAGGGCCTGCTTATTTTCAATTCGTATTTCTCCCGCTATTGCAGTCATTTTTTGTAAAAATTCTAATGCTACAGTATAAATCCGGTTATATTGGTCACGATTGGCAACTTGAATTGAAAATTGGACCTGGTTAAGATCTGAATGAAGAAATAAATCGATCTCTGAATAATTTGGTTCATATGATTTACCAGCTTCTTTTGCTTTAATTATTCTAAAACTCTCATCAACTGCTTGTAAGAATTTTTTTCCAATAAATTTTTCATAATTTGCATGACTATTGATAGTAAAATTTCCTAGATCAGATGTGTGTCGAGTCCCTTTTTTACGATTCATGTTCTGGATAAAACCTTGTCTCATATCATCAAGATCTTCTTTTCCCCAACCCTGAGTTATTTCTGGATTGTTTTGATAAGAAACAAATTCCTCACTCATATCCTCTAAAAATAATTCATTCATCAGAGCAGTGATTTTATAGTATTTACCTCTTCCGGCATTCGTTTTGTCTACATCAATTTCAATTAATCGATCATCTAGTAATCCTACTTTAGTAATTTTAGCATCTCCATGATCTTTAATTTTGTGACCTTTGATGAACCGAATAACAAAGGGGTCTTTCTTACCAAGGAATTGAGAAATTTCTTTTAAATTCATTGAACCCATTAACTTCACCGCCATGACAATTGAGAATTTAACCGGATTACTGTTGAGGAGCTGAATTTTTTCCTTTCTTAATTCGTCAGAAAATTGAGTTTGAGTCGATGTCATAATTGTCTTCAATGGTCTAATGGTGGGGATAAATATAATTGTACTGTTAATTTAGTCAATTATTGAAATATTAAATTAATAAATAGTAATAAATTCACTTTAGTAAATTAATTTGAACACTTTTTTGTATTTTGATTGACAATTTGCCATGAGTCGAAATTTTGACCTAATAATTAATTAGAATTTCGTTGGCTTATTTGGTGTTTACTACAGACAAGAACCTGTTATAATCGGATTGAGGTGGATCTGGTGAGGAGTAACTGAGATGATAAACGTGTAGGAATATTAATAAATGATAATTAATTAACTAATGTTAATTAATAAAAATTAATTAGGTGGCCATATGGAAAACACAAATAATAACGAAAACAAAAAACGCGAAAACAACGACAACGAAAATAGTGATCAAGTAAACGAAACCAAATCAGTCAAACAATTACTGAAAAATCGCAATTTTACCTCACTGTTTGTAGGAGGTCTGATTTCCGATATTGGATCCCAATTCACTTTTATTGCAGTTCTTTTTTTAGCAATTGAATTTACCCAAGATCTAGATAATACACAAGTTACCCAAATGATTGCGATTATCTCAATTATGTTTATTATCCCAAGTATTGTATTATCTCCCTTCGCAGGTGCGATTGCTGATCGATTTGATAGAAAAAAAATTATGGTAGGAGCAGAAATGTTCAATGCGCTTGCATCATTATTTTTGATCCTAATGATGAAATATTATCGAGTCATGATTGGTATCTACATATTTTCATTTTTTATGGTAGTAGGAAGAGTCATTTTCAATCCCGCTCGAAATGGTGCCTTTCCTAAAATAGTTGCCAAAGATGATTTGGTTAGAGCAAATTCACTTCGATCGACATTCTCTGAATTATCACGGATGATCGGACCAGCATTAGCTGGGGTCGTAATTGCTACGCTGGGTCTCCAAGCTGCATTCATTTTGGATACAATCTCTTATGTAATTTCTGGAGTACTCATTTTATCAATAAATGTCGAGCTGAATCCTGATCGTGAAGAAACCATTAAAATAAATGCTAGGCGAATTCTTCAAGATATCGGTGAAGGAGCCCGATTAGTAAAAAATGATCGGGTTGTGAGCTTTATTATTGCGATTTATGCATTGGCATTTTTTGTCATTGGTATTACCGATCCGATATTGCCTGCTTATCTATTGATTGACCTTGAGTTCTCAGAAACCGAATTGGGAATTTTCTTCTCAATTGGCAGTGTGGCAGGTGTAGTTACAGCAATGTTATTCACTAAAAAGGGGGATCTCCGGCACAAACTAACTATAACAACGGTATCTCTACTAATGATCAGTATTCCCGTCCTCTTCTATGGTGTAGCAATACTTACCAAATTTCCTTTACCATTCTTACTTGCAGGTGTAATCATTGGCGGAGGATTTTTGGTGGTAATCAGTGTGCCTAGTTCCAGCCTGCTGCAATCAATTGTGGATAACAAAGATCTGGGAAAGGTATCTGGATTTATGAATTCTGCATTATCTATGATACAATTACTAGCAGCCATAATGGTAACTGTAGTAGTGCGTTTGGTGCCCATATCTACAATATTTGTGATTACAGCTGTGCTGGTTATATTCGTTACATTAGGTTTACTAGGTTACATCAAGAAACATGGTTTGGAACAGGTTTCTCAAACACGAGATTTTAACGAGGAAAAGGGAGTGACTGAAAACAAAGTCGCACTTAAAAACAAAGAAAATATTGAAAATATCGAAGATAACCCACCGGTACAAGAAATCATAATTTAACTTATTATACTTCATAGCGATTCAATTTAATATTCTCAATAGATTTAGTAACATACAGCATGTGTGCTTGACTTAAAATTTCCTGTTCATCTAAGATGTCATTTTCAAGATAGATTTTTGTTGTCCAATCATTATTTGCGGCTGCTGCAGTATAATGCATCAAAATATCATGTTTAGCAAAATTAGTTCCGTCTCCAGCAACTGTATTGGAAGCACCACCATTCCAATCGATTGAAAGACCTGTTACGATGTTGTCTGTGATTGCAGGTAATTCATTAAATATCGCAAAATTATAAATGTAGCCTGTAACGGTGTCTGCGGTCCTTCAAACTTTCCGCAAATTCAATCATTTGAAAACAGACTGTTTCGTACTCTGGATCAGCCATGTAACCACAAAATTGATTTTTCAGTAAACTGATTAAATCATCCACAATTCTAATTGATTATTCCAGTTAATCAGTATTGCAGTTAGTGTGG